>JBGSHR010000215.1:0-14935 GCA_041752155.1 Thiobacillaceae bacterium
ACGACCGCCAACCAGGCCCTGGTGGATGCCCGCGCCGAGCAAGCCATCCTGGCCGAACGTATCGAGACCCGCGCCCGGCAAGTCGCCGAAGCCAGCCCCGACATCCTCCGGCAAGACGTCGAGCGCTACCGCAAAAGCGCCGAACAACTCGAAAAACACCACGCCGAACGCCGCGACACCCTGATGCGCCTGGAAGTCGAACTACAGACCACCGGCGCCCAGGGCCTGGAAGAACGCCGGGCCGAATCGGCGCGCGACCTGGAACAATGCCGTCGCCGCGGCAATGAGCTGCAACGCCGCGCCCAGGCCCTCGACCACCTGCTCAACCTGCTGCGGGACAAACGCACCGCCCTCACCCGCAAACTCCAGGCGCCGCTACAAAAGCATCTGAACCGCTACCTGCAACTGCTGTTTCCCCACGCCAGCCTGGAGATCGACGAAAACCTCAGCCCCGGCCCCCTCACCCGCATAGGCAGCAACGGCACCGAATCCGGCGCCTTCGAAGCCCTGAGCTTCGGCGCCCGCGAACAAATGGGCATCATCAGCCGCCTGGCCTACGCCGACCTGCTCAAGGAAGCCGGCCGCCCCACCCTCATCATCCTCGACGACGCC
This sequence comes from Thiobacillaceae bacterium, assembly GCA_041752155.1. GTDB lineage: Bacteria > Pseudomonadota > Gammaproteobacteria > Burkholderiales > Thiobacillaceae > PFJX01. Next base: position 613 of record JBGSHR010000215.1, read on the forward strand.
CTGGTCCACAGCGACGAAACCCGGCTGGCGCAGATGAAACGCCTGCTGTTCGACGCCGCCACAAGGCATCAGATATTGCTGTTCACCTGCCATCCGGGGAACTGGCGCGATATGGGGGTGGGGGCGAGGGCGCTGGAGGCGTTGCGGGCATCGATGTAAGACAGGGAGATTCTGTCCGCGCGCGACATTGCCAGCCAACTTTCGTTCGACATCGCCCATTTGTGGCCCGTGGCCTGACCGCCGCCATCCGGTGAACCGGCGCGAGATGGACCTCCGTGCCCAGCCGCTGGAGGCCACGGGGGCGGCGGTCGGGCCGACACCTTGAAAACCCGGGCCACGGTGACTGCGGCAGGCAGTGCTAACATAAACGCATAGACGCTTATCCGCAGGAGGACGCATGTCCGAAGCCGTTCGCTGGACCATCAAGGTATCCAAGGAAACCGACCTCTCGCTCCGCAGCTTTTTGGGTGCGCAAGGTATGAAGAAGGGCGACCTTTCCCGCTTCGTCGAAGAAGCCGTGCGCTGGCGTGTGCTGGACCAGACTGTCCAGGGCATCAAGGAACGCAACCGGGATTTGTCGCCAGAGGAACTGGCAGACGCCATCGACGAGGCCTTGCGCGAGGTACGCGCCGACATGCGCGCCCACGCCTGACCCGCCAAGGTCATGCGCGTCGTTCTCGATACCAACATCCTGATCTCTGCCCTGATGGCACGAGGTACGCCGCCGGATCGGCTCTACGAATACTGGAAAGAGGGGCGTTTCCAGCTCGCCACCAGCGAACGACAACTGGACGAGGTCAACCGCGTATCCCGCCGCCCATTCTTCCGCGAAAGGATCAAACCGAGTGAGGCTGGCCGGATGGTCAACGACATCCGGCGCCTGGCACTCATGTGCGATCCCCTACCCAGCGTCGAGCGCTCACCCGACCCCGACGATGACTGGTTGCTGGCCGTAGCGGAAAAGGCCCAGGCGGATTACCTGGTCACCGGGGACAAGAGCGACCTGCTCCAGTTGGAGCGGCACGGCACGACACGCATCGTGACCGCGCGATCTCTGGCGAACAGCTTGGAGGGGGCGTAAAGCCGCGCCTCGCGGGCTGGGATTACCACATATGAACAAGATCGAAATCACCCTCACCACGCCGGCCCAGGCCTTGAAGGACGCCGCATCGGTCTGGCAGCGCGCCGAAGCGGGCGACAAGAACATCGTGCCCTCCATCGGCTTCGGCTCCCCCTCTGAACTATTCGCCGCCATCACCGACCGACGCCTGGAATTGCTGCGCCACGTCGCCAGCCATGAAGTGCTCAATATCCACCAGCTCGCCCAGGCGCTGGGGCGCGATTACAAGAACGTTCACACCGACGTGAAAGCTCTGGAAGAATTGGGGTTGCTGGAACGGGTGGACGGAAAACTGGTGGCGCCGTTTGACGAGATCGAGATCAAGGTGGCGTTGCGGGAGGCGGCTTGAAGGCAGGCTGGTTGAATTTCACAGCGTGCCATCGGTGGCTCACTTCTTCAGTGGCTTGGGTAGCGACTTGGCGGCATCCTCCAACGCCCTCACATTGACCTCGGCGCCTTCGGCCTCCAATAGCGCACGTCGCCGAGCGGCGAACACTTCATATGCGGTCTCGGCGTGGACATCGGCCTGTTTCTTGGAGACCCGGCCCCCACCCTTTCTTGGAGACCCGGCCCCCACCCTCCAGCACGTCGCGTTCGTTGAACTTCAGGAAGGCATCGAGCTTTTCCGCCCAGTCCTTCAGGAACACCTCCTTGCGGCGGCGGGCCTGATCCTCCGCGAAGTCCAGCCACATGGTCACAATGCGGTTGAGTTCGCCGATTTCCGGCTCGTGCAGATAGTTCTTGGCCACGGTCACGTCCGTCTTCCGCACACCACCCGATTTCCAGGTGGACAGGCCCATGTTCGGCTGGCTGCCGTCGGCGCGCTCGGCGATCAGTTCGGCGGCGGTCTTACCGGTGACGGCGAAGTGCAGCTTGTTCTGGATGAAGCGAAAGAACCGGGTGGTTTCCGGCAGCGAAGGCGCGTAATCGGCCGCCATGGCAAAGATCTCGCGCACCCGCAGGTACATCCGCCGCTCGCTGGCGCGGATGTCGCGGATGCGCTCCAGCAACTCGTCGAAGCGATCCGGCACGGCCGAGCCGGCGACGGGCGGGTTCTTGAGGCGTTCGTCATCCAGCGTGAAGCCCTTGACCAGATACTCCCGCAGCCGCTCAGTCGCCCAGCGGCGAAACTGGGTACCGCGTGGTGAACGGACCCGGTAGCCGACAGCCAGAATGGCGTCCAGGTTGTAGAAAGCCACCCGGTAGTTCTTGCCGTCGGCGGCAGTTGTCAACCAATGGTTGACAACTGAATCCGGGACCAACTCACCCTCGGCAAAAATGGCCTTGAGGTGCTTGGCGATGTTCTGTTTGCTGGTCTGGAACAGCTCGGCCATACCTGCCTGGGGTAGCCAAAGGGTGTCTGTCACGAACCGGCATTCCACGCGAGTACGACCGTCTTCGGTTTCGTAGAGTAGGAATTCGCCGGGGTGGGGAGGGTGAAGTTCAGTCATATCAGTGCCGGGTATAGGAGTCGAACCCAATGTTCGCTTACGCTTGAACTGCCGCAACAAGGGCATTCCAGTGGCGTTCGTCTTTGTCCTGGAGCTCATCAAAAACATCTTTAACCGTTTGCTCAAGCAAGAAGATCAGCTCGTTGTTTCCAGCTATACGCTCAATAGTGTTGCCATGGCTGAAGGTATGCAGGAACTTGAGAATCGACTTGGCTCGCTCTTTCCCAAACAATTCGCCTGCACGCTGATCCACCGTCTCACGCTGAGTGCTTGGAATTCTGGAAAAGGTATAAAGCTCGACGAACCTTCGCAGCGCATTGGGAAGGATGATCAGATGTTCGTGCTCTGCCTTGTCGGCGGATTTATGGAACTGATACAGCCGATCAAACAGAAACTGATACTCTGAGCTGTAATTCGATAGGGACTTCGGCATGTTGCACAGTTCTGAGACGCCATTGGAATCTCGCTTAACCAGGAAGAGTCGTGCCGAGTTGTCATTGTCAGGCTTTAGCTCACGTATAAGGTTGAAGAATTCAAAGTTGTGCGTTGAGATAAAGAGCTGTTTACAGGTCGTAGCCCAAGCTCCATCTTTTCCATCTGCATTCTTGGGCTTATGGAAGAAAAGTTCGTTGATCGCTGCTGTGACCTGGAAAATATGATTGCCATCAAGGCTTGAGATCGGATCGTCGATATAAACAATCGTCTTCTTGAATTCTTCGGGCTTTAGCTCCTGAAGCTTGGTCAGGAAATAGGTGAAGGCGATGGCTGTGCGTTCGCCATCGCTGAGGTTCTTGGCTACAACACCGTTACGACGAACGAGCTGGAATCGCTCTTGGCCAGCAGCGTCTTTGGTGACTTTGATCTGAACTGCCTGACTCCCAAGCATGGATGCCAAGCGTTCATTGATATTTTCTCGACCTTGTTGGGCCTGACTGATCTCGGCTTGAAGCTTTTCGACCTCAGCCTGCAAGCCTTGAGAGAAGTCCTTGATCCGGTCGCTTCGTTTGACTAGAACAGCCTTCTTGCCTTCAAGCCCGGCCTTTTCTTGTTCATCAGCGAACTGCTGAACATAGTGATAACGGGCCTTCTGAAGTGCGTCTTTCCTTTCCGCAGTGAAGTTGATCGCGAGCTTGTTGTTCTCCCGGATCACATCATTAATAGCCTTGACGGTATCAATGATCGATTTCTCAAGGCCTTCAGCAAGGGGAGATGGTTCCATCGCCTTGCGTGAGTTTTCGACCTTGGTTTGAACTTCTTTGGCGAGCGTCCTAACGGCTTGGTTGAAATCCTTGATATGACCAGCAAGCGGTTTAGTAGCATTCTCATAAGCTTCACGAAACTGCGGATTAAACTCAGATGGCTTCGGCCAATCTAACTTGAACTCAGCCGCTTCTACTCGCTGGAGCAAACGTTCGACTTTGGACTTGTGATCAGCTAAATCCTTCGAGAAGTGCGAGCGAAATGTACCTAGCCTTTCGGTAGTTACTTGGTTCCCGCAAAACTCACAAGTGCCCGCCTCGGGATGCAATTGAATGCCGGATTGAACCCACCGCTCAATATCGGGGTTTTCTTCCAGATGCTTGATCGTGTTTGAAAATGTAGGGGTTGCGGCCAGGATAGAGATTGCTTCATTGTGAATAGCCTCAATGGATGGGGCGGAGAAAATCTCGTTGACTTCGACAGGCTTCTTGGAATCTGGCGTCAGGGCCAACTCGATAGCGTTCTCAAGCTTCTTCTCTGACAGGAGTTGCGAGTCCAGTATCCCAACCGCAAGAATGTCTTGTCCGAGATGTGTTGCCGTGTAGGGATCAAGCTTCAGTCTCTGGCGAATGAACTGAGCCCCCTTGGACTTTTCTTCTTTGATCTTTTCCGCGTATGTGTCGAAGGTTCGGCTCATCGAGCGCACTCGATTCTGACTCTTCTGAATGCGGATGCTTAGGGCATCGATTCTCTTTTGGGCCTCTTCGGACTCTTTGCCTAGAAGAAGGATCGCATTGCAGCTTCCGGTGTCAAAAAAGAGGTTGTTCTTTACGAAGTCTGAGTTGAACACCCTCACCGATAGGCTGCACTCGTGCAAGTTCTTTTCGGTGATACCGTCGACACCACCATTAAACGTGAATTCACAATCTTTAAAGTCGGGGTGGGGACTCTTAGACTCAAGTTTTGCGAAAAGCCTAGATAGGGTGGTCTTACCTGAGTAGTTCCATCCATAAATCAGATTCTTGGCCGCAAATTCTTTAGTACCAGCGGGCTTAGTGTAATTCTGATAAACACCGAACTTTTTGAGCTTTTCAATGCTTCTTAGCATTCCTTCCCCCCTTGTTATTCGAATGTCTTTAGCGCGATCTGTAGTGCTTTTTCAAGCAGCCCACGACTCGCTGCTCGTATCTGATGCAGCCCAACTTCTCTCGCCATGGCTGAAATTGCACTTTCACCCATGAATCCAGCAGCGATCGCTTGCTTCGCGAGAGCGCCCAATTCCGCAATACAGATTTCATCCACCGCCCTGGTCGTATCCCGAGCCGCCCGCCGAAACACGATAAGCCCATCAAGGTTTTGCCCCGCCGGCCAATAGAACGTCCCGACATCCTCCACAGTCGTTTTGAACTGCTTGCCCGCCAGCGCTTCGACCCGATCCCGGATGCGCGAGCCGGTACGTTGCCAGCCATGCGCCCTGGCGATACGGCGAGCGAGAACCGCGTCCAGTACCGGGCCTTCGATCTCGACCACGTGGGCGATCATGCGGGCCAGGATCGGGTTGTAGGCGTTATCGAAAAAGGCCTCAGCGTTAACGCCCTCCACCACGGACAGGGGGTCGGCTTCGGTGAAGACCGCGGTAGACGTGGGCAGCGTTTCGGGAACGTTCCTGGCGTAGACCTCGGCGGTTTCCCGGGGCGGGGCTTCTTCGGAGGGCAATTCGCCCGAAGGTGAGATGGCCACGTCTTCGCCCGGTAGCGCCGTCGCGTCTTCCACCTTGCCCTTGGCGATGGCTTCCGCCGCCGCCAGGCGGGCGGCCTCCTTCTCCGCCGCTTCGGCGCGCTTCGTCCGGTTAGCCTCCAGCAAGGCGCGCAGCTTGGCGTCCAGCTTTTCCAAGGTGCCGGCGGCGTCGATCCACCAGTCTGTCGACCAGACCCGCAGGATGTCCCAGCCCAGGCCGCGCAGTACTTGTTCCCGAAGTTTGTCTCGGTCGCGGGCGGTGGCGGAGCGGTGGTAGGTGGCGCCGTCGCATTCGATGCCGCTCAGGTAGACGCCCTTGGCGTCGGGATGGACAACGGCGAGATCGATGCGGAAGGCCGAGGCGCCAACCTGGGTGTGCAGTTGCCAGCCTTTCCTGGCGAGGGCGGCGGCGACGGCTTCTTCGAATGGGCTCTCGAAATCGCCTTGGCTGCCTTCTGTGGCCTCGGCCAGGGCGCGCGCGCCGCGTTCGGCGAATTCGAGGAACAGTTTGAGGTCGCGCACGCCCAGGGCCTGGGTGCGGGCGAGGTCCATCTGTTCGGCCTTGAGGCTGGAGAAGACGCGCAGTTCGTGGCGGGCGCGGGTGATGGCGACGTTCAGGCGACGTTCTCCGCCGGCCCGGTTCATGGGGCCGAAGTTCATCGATACCGCGCCGTGCAAATCCGGGCCGTAGGTGATGGAGAAATACATGATGTCGCGCTCGTCGCCCTGGACGCTTTCCAGGTTCTTGACGAACACGGGCTCCAATTCGGCATCGGAGAACCAGGGCTCGATGGCCGGATACTTGCGTCGTTCCTCGTCCAGCAGGTCTTCGATGAGACCCTGTTGTTCGGTGTTGAAGGTGACCACGCCGATGGTGAGTTTCGACTCGCGGAAACCCGGCGATTTGAGGCGTCCGACCAGGTCGGCGACCAGGGCCATGGCTTCGGGCTTGTTGATGCGCGCGCCGCCTTTTTCATAGACGCCGTTGACGGGATGGAAGCTCACCGCCCGGTCTTCGGTGACGGGGGACGGGAAGGTCACCAGCGAGCCGCCGTAATAGCGGTGGTTGGAGAAGGCGATCAGGCTTTCGTTGCGGCTGCGGTAGTGCCAGGCCAGGTTCATGGTGGGCAGGCTGGCGCCCAGGCACTCGTCGAGGATGCTTTCCAGGTCGCCTTCAACATCCTCGTCGTCCAGGTCGGACTCGGCCCGGTCGAAGAAGTTGGTGGGCGGCAGTTGCTTGGGATCGCCCACCATGACCACCTGCTTGCCCCGCGCGATGGCGCCGACCGCGTCCCAGACCGGGATCTGGGAGGCCTCGTCGAAGACCACCACGTCGAAGCTGGTGGCATCGGCGGCCAGGTATTGGGCGATCGACAAGGGGCTCATGAGCAGACAGGGCGTCAGCTTGGTCAACGCGGTGGGGATGCTGGTCATCAGCTCGCGCAACGGCATATGGCGCTTTTTCTTGTTCATTTCGTGGCGCAGGATGCCCCACTCCGAGTTGCGGGTGACGCCATCTTGGGTCGGCATTTCGGCACAGAGGCGCGCCCGGATCCAATCGCGGGTCAGCGCGGTGAAGCGCTCGTCCAGGGCGCGAAAGTCGCCGATGCGCTTTTCGTGCACGGCCGATACGAAGGTGCGGATGACCTCTTCCTCGTCCACCACGGCGTTGAGCCACCAGCGGCAGTAATCGGTTTCAAACGCGCGGCGCACCTTACCCTCAGTCACCGATCCGTTCTCGATGCCGGCGACCAGGGGCGCCAAGCCCAGCACCATGGCCTGGCCGCTGACCTTGCGCCAGGCGCACCAGGCGTTCAAACGGTTTTCGGAACGAACAATCGCGTCGCAGCGCTGCATGAGTTCGTCGAGGGTCTGCTCGCCAAACTCGGTCTTGGCCGCGTCCGAAAATCCACCCGCCGCCGCTAGCCGGTCGATGGCCGGTTGCAGGGCGCCCCAGGTCTGGAGATAGGCCTCGCCGGCCCCCGCGATGGGGCCACCGGGTTCCAACAGTGCGTTGCCGGCGCCGACGAGCCGATCCAATGCGGCCTTGATGGCCCCAATCTCTTCCGGTGTACTGGCGAGATTCGAGATGGCGGCGGCAATGGAAGACTGAAACTTCAATGCCTTATCCACTTCGTCGGTTCGAGTCTTCAAACCATTCCATAGTCCCGCCGTAATGTCCGACAGGTCGCCGTAGGCAGCGAGCCGCTGTTCGACCTCGGCCCGCTGGCGCAGGTGCCGGAAATCTGAAGCCAGCACGGCACCACAGTCCCCCGCCGCCACGGCGTCGTGCTCGCCGGCCAGTGCGCCGGTCTCTTGTATGGCTTGCATGGCCGCCTGGAAACTCAACGCGGCCACCAAGGCTTCGGTTCGTGTCGCCAGACCGGCCCACAGCGACTCGGTGGCTGGCCCGAGGTGTTCCAGCGCCGCCAACTGGCCATCCAGTGTGCGCAAAGTCCGAAGCCTGGCCAATTCCATGGCGAGGCGCTCGCCGCAACGGCCATCGGCAATCGGCTCGAAGCCGCTGTCTTCCCACGGCTGTTCGTTTCTTGCGGCGCTGAGCGTTATCTGGAAACGCAGGGCACAATCGGCCAAGTCGGGCTTGGTTTTCAAACCAGCCCAGAGGCCCTCCGTGTCGGCGCCCAGGTCAAGCGCCGTGGCTTGCGCACGCAAGGCGCGGATTTCTACCCAGGCGCGCAGGTCCTTGGCGACCTCCGGCTCGCCCTCCCCCATCACCACGGCGTCGAGGGCCTTGCGGATCGTGCGTTTCGCCAGCCAGGACAGGGGCCATATGGCTTTCTCGGCCTTGGCCCACTCGCGTTGGAGCTGGTTCACGTTCAGTTGCTCGACTTGCTCGCTATAGCGGACGGAGAGTTGTTTCGTCTCCCGGTCGATGCTTTCCAGCAGCGCCAGCCCCTTCTTGAGTTCCAGCACCGTCGCCACGGCCCAGGGCTGGCCAAGCTGGGCATGGGTTTCCCGACGGCTTTGCAACAACTGCAAGCCACGCTTGCAGGCCCCGGCCACGGAATCCGACCACACAGGCGAGAGCACCGCGCTGTGTCCCCGATGCTCGACCCACAGGGCCATCGCTTCCTGTAACCGGTCGGCCAGCGTTTTTGCGTCGGGCCGCAAGACGAATCGCCAATCCCGTCCAGCCGCATGGGGCAAGGTTCGGGCCAGGATGGCCAGGGCGCCGCGAACACGCCGGTTTAGCGGCAGTTCCGGCAACCCAGCTGCCAGGGAGAAGCGCTCAGAAGCCTGCACCACGGATTGCGCGGCGGGAATCACATTTCGCGCGGCCTCGATCAGGCCATGTTGCCAACTCGGCGACCAATCGTCGTGGCCGACGGCGGCGAGTGGATGCGTGAGCAGGGCATCCCGCCCCACGGCCTGGGCATTGACTTCCAGCCGGTCGGCCACCTCGCGGAGGGCTTCCATGGCGGCGAAGTCATGGCTATCGGGCCCGCTCCAGGTCAGCCCCAAGGGCGGAACGTCCTCGCCATCCACGACACGCCCAATCGCCTCAAAGATAGTCATGCCGTTGCCATGGCGATGATGCAGACGTTCTACATAGCCGTTGAGTTGGTCGCGCAGGTTACGTAAACGCAGCGCTTCCGCACGCCAGGATTCCGGATCGACCGCGCCATTGGCCTCCCAGGCCTTCTGGAACTGGGCCAGCACGTCGAGCTTCCTGGCCTTGTTGGAGTGCAGTTCCAGACAGAATTCGCCCAGGCCGACCTCGCGCAACCGACGGTAGACGACATCGAGGGCCGCGATTTTCTCCGAGACGAACAACACCCGTTTGTCCTCGGCCAAGCACTGGGCAATGAGGTTGGAGATGGTCTGGCTCTTGCCCGTGCCGGGCGGCCCGACCAGGACGAAATCCTTGCCGCGCGCGGCGGCCATGACGGCGGATAGCTGGGAGGAGTCGGCGGGCAAGGGACAAAAGGTCCGCTCCGGCGGCAACTCGCTGTCGAGCCGCTTGGGATTCGGGAAATCGAATCCCGATGGGTAGCTTTCCCTCGGCGTGTCTATGAGGTGGCGAACCACCGGGTTCTCGCGCAGTTGTTCGGTGCGCTCGGTCAAATCCTTCCACATCAGGTATTTGGCGAAGGAGAACATGGACAGCACGACGTCTTCCGTCACCTCCCAGCCTTTGATGTCCCGGACGGCATGGGAGACCGATTTCCAGATGCCCGCCACGTCCAGACCGGCATCGTCCTTGGGCAGTTCGCCGTCGGCCACGCCCAGGTTCAGCTTGAAGTCCTGGCGCAGCATCTCGATCAAGGTTGGATTGAACCGGGGCTCGTCGTCGTGGATGGTCAGGGTGAAACCCGAGCGCACGCTCCTGCGGGTCAGGTTCACCGGCACAAGTATCAATGGCGCGCGATAGCGCTTGTCGGCCTTGTCTTCGCGGGTCCAGGAAAGAAAGCCGATGGCGAGAAACAAGGTGTTTGCACCGCCCTCCTGCATAGTGGAGCGGGCCGAGCGAAACAACTCCACGAACCTGGCATCCAGTTCTTCCTGCGGCAAGTCCACGAATACCTCGCGGCGCCGTAGGGCATCGCGCGCATGTTCCCGCCGCACATCCTCCCGCTCGCGCCCTTCATGGATCGCCTGATTCCTTGGATCGGCGCCGTCCATGAGGTCGGGCCTGGCGAGCAGGCGCACCGCCTGGCCGTCCGACAGCAGGTCTTCCAGGGCGCCCGGATCCGGCGCCTCCAGCTTGATCGCCTTCTTACCGCTCCGGAAATTCAACAGGTTGTTGCGCAGGGACAGGTCCAGCAATTTGCGTTGCCAATGTGCCAGTCGGTCCTTGGGGTTCAACGTGGCGGGGTCAGGCTCGGCGGCGGTATCGTCTTCCGGCAGATCGGGCGCCTCGTCGAATACAGGCTCGATGGCTGGGGCGGCCTCGACAGCGGCCGTTGCCGCGTGCGCCTCGGCGCTGGCCAGCGGTTTTATCCGCTGTAGCCGTGCCCGGCGTATGTCCACAGTAAGCTCGAAGGCCTCTTCGTTTTCCTCAGAGACATATCCCGCCCCGAGTTGTACCGCGTAGGAGAAGGTGGGTGCCGGCCGGTGCGTGGCCACCGTGGTCTCGAAGAGCACCAACTCCTTGAGCTTGATCCGCTTGCGCAAGGCGGTGATGTCGTCGACCACCGAGGTGGAAAACTCTTCGTTCTTGAGCCACACGCCAGCGAATGCATGGCCTCGGGTGAATACCAGGAGAGGGTTTAGACCGGCCTGTTCGATAGCCGAACAGAAGAGCAACGCCAAATCGAGACAGGTAGCCAAACCCGACTCGGCGATCTGCCCCGGTCCCCGCACCTTCTGGCCGACATGCTCGAAGCTGGCGGGCGGCAACGCATAATCCAGACCCATCGCGGCCACCGCGCTCCAGATGCCGGAAGTCAGTTCCCAGGCACGTTTCGAACCGCCCTTGTAGCCATCCAGAGCCGGATCCTTGCCGTGCTTGCGCAGCACCTCGGCGGTCTGCTTCAGTACCCGTTCGACGGCGGGCTCGTTGGGTTGCACGAAAGCGGCGACCATGTCGGGAAGGTGCGATAAGCCGCCCCACTGATTCCGTGGCAAGAGCTCCACGGCCTGTTCAAGCCGGGCTATCTCAGCATCGGTTTCTCCACGACGGCGCAATACAAAGGAAACTGTTGCAGTCTCGGCTTCCGTAAGCCGCGACAGCAAGGCGCCATCGAGTTGCACATCGAGATCATTGATGTGACAGCGTTGGCCGGCGTTGACGGCATCGATATGCCAATGCTTGGTTTTCAGGAATGCGGGGATCGATTCGACGCTGAGAACGAGTTCCTTCGCGTTCTCAGCTGTTTCGTTGACGATGCTCAACTCCCGGAGCATCGGTATGGCATTTTGAAAATCGGCAAGATTCAGCTTCGCGCCCAATGCTATGGCAATGGTCACGAGCGATTCCTTGGATGCTGATTCCCCAAGCGACTCGATATTGTTCATTTCCCCTATCCCTGTCAGAACCAGAATTTGGCCATGTTTTTATATCTGCCCTGGCTCATTCTGGGAAAAGCTGACGCCGTTGTTTGGCGCGAGCAGCTCATATTGTCATAGAGAGAGGTGAGCGCTCTAGCGTGAGCATGGCACCCATCGACTCAAAGACAGTGCTGAGCATGGACGATGCGACCGAATCAGCCTTCTCAACACCCCATCTCAGACACTCAATTTTTCTTGAACCAGCCCCCTAGTTCGGCCTTGCCTTCACCCTGACCCCATCGGCGATCTCCATCGGCGATCTTGTCGTCCGGATGGGCGATGACCTGGTCGCCCAGCTTGAGGCCGCCCAGCACCTGGGCGGTGAGGCCGTTGCGCTGGCCGACCTGGATTTGCTTCAGGCGGGCGCGGCCGCCTTCGGCGACGAACACCGCCCAGCCCTCGCCCTGTTTGAACAGGGCGCTGGTGGGGATGAGTTGCAGGTCGGCGCCGCGCCACAGCACGAAGCCGGCCTCCACCCGGTAGCCGTCGCCCAGTTGCCGTCATGGGCTCGACACGCCATGAATGGCCGGCATGAGTTACCTGGAGGCCCTAGGTCATGGGCCGCTCAGGGTGGGTCAACGAAAGGATGGGAAAGGTACCGCCGGGCTGACCACGAAATAGAGAAAATACACCCCCTGGCATGTAAATTATGTTTACAGTCCATATCCTGTAAACAAATAATACAAATACCGCACTGTTAATTTAATTTACAGCCTATTATTTGTATTGCCGCAGGATGCACGAACGGAGGCAAGAGTGATTTACCCCATCAAGACCCTCAGCCAGCTCCCGCTGATCCTCAAGGGCTTTCGCAAGGAAAAAGGCCTGACTCAGGCAGCCATGGCCGAAAGGCTGGGCATCACCCAGCAAAGCTATGCCCACTTTGAAGCCAATCCGACAACAGCGACGCTCGAGAGGCTTTTCATGGTGCTGCGCATGCTGGATGTGGAAATTTCGCTGAATCAAACTTCTCCCGCTACCAGCGAGGGGGCCACGCCTTCCGTCAAGGCTATAAGCAAGTCACCCAGCGCCGTCGCCCCGACCAGAAAGAAGGAAAGTTGGTAAACATGGGGCGCCGCGCAAAGACCCAAAGGCTGAACATCTGGATGAACGGCATCCCTGTCGGCTACTGGGAAACGACTCGACAAGGTGAACGCCTGGCTTACTTCGATGCATGGCTCACGGACGAACAATCCCGCCCCTTGTCCTTATCCCTGCCATTCCTGCCGGGCAATGCCCCCTACCAAGGGCAGGCCGTTACTGACTATTTCGACAATCTACTGCCCGACAACGATGCCATTCGCCGTCGTCTGGCGCAGCGTCACCAAGCAGGGGGGACGGATGCCTTTCAACTGCTGGCAAAACTGGGGCGGGACTGCGTGGGCGCCATACAGCTCCTCCCTGAGGATGAGGCGCCGTCGGACGTGTATGAAATCAACGGCAAGACGTTGAATACTGCCGGGGTTGCCCAACGACTACGCAACACCACGTCGACGCAAGCCTTGGGGCAACATGATCACGACGAGGATCTGAGGCTGTCCATCGCGGGGGCCCAGGAGAAGACTGCCCTGTTGCGCCACGAGGGCCAGTGGCTGCTGCCCCATGGGAGCACCCCGACTACACATATCTTCAAACTGCCGTTGGGCCTGGTCGGCCATATGCGGGCCGATATGCGCACCTCGGTGGAGAACGAGTGGTTGTGCTCGAAAATCATGGCGGCTTATGGAATCCCCATCGCGCGCTGCGAAATCGAGCATTTCGAGGACCAGAAGGCCCTCGTCGTCGAACGATTCGACCGCACCCCGGCAAGCGATGGCAGCTGGATCATCCGCCTGCCCCAGGAAGACATGTGTCAGGCAACGGCTACGTCGCCGCTGCATAAATATCAGTCCGACGGCGGCCCAGGCATTGCCCGAATCATGGCGCTGCTCCTCGGCTCGGACGATGCCGGGCAGGACCGGAACAACTTCTTCAAAACCCAGATCATTTTCTGGGTGCTTGCCGCCACCGATGGCCACGGGAAGAACTTCAGCATCGTCCATCTCCCCGGTGGCAACTACCGCGCCACGCCGCTCTATGACGTGCTTTCCGCCCATCCCGTCATCGGGACAGGAAGGAATCAAATTTCCCCCCATAAGGCCAAACTTGCCATGGCGGTGCGGGGAAGCGCCAATCACTACCTGATCGAGAAAATCCAGCGACGCCACTGGATTGCCCAAGCGCGGCAAGTCGGGCTCGTGGCTGCGGCGGCAGAGCAATTGATAGAGGAGCTTATTGCGTCCACGGAATCCGTGATTGGCGAAGTAGGCAAGTTGTTGCCGGATGACTTTCCCTTGGATGTGGCGGAAGCCGTATTCAGCGGCATGAGAAGACAATCTGCCCGGTTGGCTGCCGTTCGTTGAGTTGCTGCACATAACCGCTTTGAGCAGCACCCATCCCCTGACAACCCATTCAAGATCCGGCCGCCGGCTCAGTTCGGCCTAGCCTTCACCCTCACCCCATCAGCGATCTTGTCGTCGGGATGGGCGATGACCTGATCGCCCAACTTCATGCCACCCAGCACCTGGGCGTTCAGGCCGTTGCGCTGGCCGATCTGGACGGTCTTCAGGCGGGCGCGGCCGCCTTCCGCGACGAACACCGCCCAGCCCTCGCCTTGCTTGAACAGGGCGCTGGTGGGGATGAGCAGCAGATCGGCGCCCTGCCACAGCACAAAGCCGGCCTCCACCCGGTAGCCGTCGCCCAGTGATCGCCATTGCCCGGGGGGGCTGGTGAGGTCGACGATGACCCGCACCCGCTGTTCTTC
>JBGSHR010000216.1:0-2293 GCA_041752155.1 Thiobacillaceae bacterium
GCGGCCACGGTTCTTCCGGCCCACCGCCGGCCTGCGCAATGCCTTCCTGGAGCCCATCCTGGCCCGACACGGCCTGCATCTGGCGAGCTGGACCCGGCGCGGCTTCGACACCCGCAACCGGAATGCCGATGACGTGACCCGGCGTCTGACCCGCGACCTCGCCGCCGGGGATATCCTGCTCCTGCATGACGGCAACGCCGCGCGAACCGCTACCGGCCAGCCGGTGATCCTGGCGGTTCTGCCCCGGGTGCTGGAAGCGGCCGCCGCCGCCGGCCTCAAGTCCATCACCCTGGGTGCCGCGCTGGCTATTGCCAAGCCTTGACCCGCCAACCATAAAACCTGCGTGAACGCCGGTGGGGTCGCACCTCCTTCGCGTTCTTTCTCTCCTGTTTTTGGTTCGGCAGCGTACAGACCTCCGTTGCCGTAGCGACTACCTTGTCATTCGGGTTTCGACCTGGCACGTCGGCAATAACCGCCGAAGTCATTCATTCCCATCTGCAGGAGACTCAACCATGAAACAGATCAGCAAGTATCTATCCGCCGTTTTCCTGGCCGCCACACTGGTGTCCGCCATGGGTTGTGCGCCCACGCCGCGGGATACGGGCCAGTACTTGGAAGACAGCGACGTCACCACCAAGGTAAAGGCGGCCATATACAACGATCCCCTGACGAAGGATAACGAGATCAATGTCAGCACCTTCAAGGGGGTGGTGCAACTGAGCGGCTATGTGAGTTCGCAGGCCGCCGTTGACAAGGCAGTCGAGCTGGCACGTGGCACCAGCGGCGTGAAAGACGTCACCAACGACATGCGCCTCAAGTAAGCGAAGGCGGGTCGCGGGCCGTTGCCGTTGGATCGTCCTGAATGCGTGTTGTTGGCGCTACTGAACTGGCCGGACTAGCGGCACGATCCGCCTCTCCAAGCTCAGGCGGATCGCCCGCTTGGGCGGGAAGGCCGGAACACGGACGTCGGTTAGAATTCAGCACAATGTCTGCCCGCCCCATCCCCGCGTGACCCCACTGCACCTTTCCCACTTCACCGCCAGCAGTTGCCTCGGCCACGGCCTGGAGGCCACGCTGAGCGCATTGCGGCAGCATCGCAGCGGTCTGGCGCCCTGCCATTTCGAGACGGTGCGGGATCTCGATACCTACATCGGCGAGGTGGCGAGCGTGGACGACACGCCCCTGCCCACCCCGCTCGCCGAATACGAATGCCGCAACAATCGCCTGGCCTATCTGGGCCTGGGACAGGATGGCTTCACTGCCGCCGTCGAGGCGGCGATTGCCCGGCATGGCCGGCGCCGGGTGGGGGTTTTTCTCGGCACCAGCACCGCCGGCATTCTCCAGACCGAGCAGGCTTACCGTCGTCGCGATCCGGTCAGCGGCGCGTTGCCGGACGACTTCATCTACCGCACGACCCACAACACTTTTTCGGTGGCGGATTTCGTGCGCCATTTTTTCCGGCTGGAAGGGCCGGCGGTGGTGATCTCCACCGCCTGCTCTTCCAGCGCCAAGGTGTTCGCCGCCGCCGCCCGCATGCTGGCGGCCGGGCTCATCGATGCCGCCCTCGTGGGTGGGGTGGATTCCCTGTGCCTGACCACCCTGTACGGCTTCAATTCCCTGGAACTGCTGTCGTCCGAGCCGTGCCGGCCGTTCGATGCCCAGCGCAAGGGCCTCTGCATCGGCGAGGCCGCCGCCTTCATCCTGCTGGAACGGCCGGCGGACAGCCTGAATGCCGAGGACGTGCTGCTCCTGGGCACGGGGGAATCCAGCGACGCCCATCACATGTCGTCTCCCCATCCCGAAGGCCTGGGGGCCCGCATGGCCATGGCCGCCGCCCTGCAAGCGGCGGGTTTGCAGGCGGCTGACATCGACTACATCAACCTGCACGGCACCGCCACGCCAAGCAACGATGCCGCCGAAGGCAAGGCGGTGGCGGGGCTGTTCGGCAATCGGGCGCCATGCAGCTCCACCAAGGGCGCAACCGGCCACACGCTGGGGGCGGCGGGCGGCATGGAGGCTGTCATCAGCGCTCTGGCCCTGCGCCATGGCTTCCTGCCGGGAGGCGTCAACACCCGCCAGGTCGATCCGGGCATTCCCATCCAGTACCTGACCGCGAACCGGGACAGCGCGCCCCACCGGGTGCTGAGCAACTCCTTCGGCTTCGGCGGCACCAATTGCAGCCTGGTGCTGGGCAGGGCGGGTTGACATGATCCTGACCGCTTTCCTCGACGGCATCGGCCTGCTTGGGCCGGGCCTGGACAACTGGATTGCGGCGCAGCCGATCCTGGACGGT
>JBGSHR010000217.1:0-2372 GCA_041752155.1 Thiobacillaceae bacterium
GAGCTGGTCCAGCAGGCTGGCGTTCAGGCTGGTGGGCAGGGCGGCGTCCTGGCGCGGGGCCAGGTTGACGCGGCATTCCAGCTTGCCGCGCTTGACCAGGGCGGTGATGCGTTCGCGCAGTTGCGGCTCCAGGGCGCGGAAATCCTCGCCCATGCGGAAGTTGAGTTCCAGGAAGCGGGAGTTGACGGCGCGCAGTTCCAGGGAGACCTGGCCGGCGGGCAGGTCCGCCGTTTCCACCGCGTAGCCGGTCATGCTGCGTAGGGTTTCGATGCCGGTGCGGCGGTTTTCCTGCTTTGTTTCCTTCATGGCGGGCACGATCTTGGTTATCCTTGAGCGATTATTTCAGCCGGTCGATCTTAACCCGTCCCGTCCCGTCACTCCATGGCTGCTCAATCCGCGCAAGCACTGGCCCACGGTTACCACCTGGGCGACTACGTCATCGATCGCAAGATCGGCGGCGGCGGGTTCTCTTTGGTGTACCTGGCCTTCGATATGGATGGGCAGCCGGCGGCCATCAAGGAATATTTGCCCGGCGGCGTGGTGAAGCGGGGCGAGCTGGGCACCGTGGTGCCGGTGTCGGAGGACAAGGAGGCCTCGTTTCGCTATGGCATGAAGTGTTTCTTCGAGGAAGGCCGGGCCCTGGCCAGCGTGCGTCATCCCAACGTGGTGCGGGTGGTGAACTTCTTCCGCGCCAACGAAACGGTGTACATGGTGATGAAGTACGAGCAGGGCAAGACCCTGCAACGGCACATTTCCACCCTGGAGGAGCCCATGCGCGAAGGCTTCATCCGCAGCGTGTTCATCCAGCTCCTGAACGGCCTGCGCGAGGTGCATGCGCGCAAGATTCTGCATCTGGATATCAAACCTTCCAACATCTATATCCGCGCCGACGGCACGCCCGTGCTGATCGACTTCGGCGCCGCCCGCAATGCCCTGACCCACGATCTGCAGGCCGCCTCGTCCATGTACACGCCGGGTTTCGCGGCGCCGGAGCAGAACAACCAGCGCGACCGCCTGGGGCCCTGGACCGACATCTACAGCGTGGGCGCCACCATGTACGCCTGCATCAACCGGGGGCCGCCGCCGCCCGCCGCGGAACGCCTGGAAAAGGACAAGATGGTGCCGGTCTCCAAATCCCACGCCAACCTGTATTCACGGCCCTTGCTGGAGTTGATCGATGCCATGCTCAAGCTCAATTACATGGAGCGCCCCCAGAGCGTGTTCTCGGTGCAGAAACGCCTGATCGCCATGGCCAGGGTGGCGCGGGAACACAAGCCCACCCTGTTTGCGCTGATCAAACAACGTTTGAATCGAGAGCTATGAAGTACGTCGTCTATCAGGCCAGCCGGCGCGGTGGCCGTCCCTACAACGAGGACCGGGTGGCTTACGCCTATACCTCGGACGCCATGGTCATGGTGCTGGCCGACGGCATGGGTGGCCACAGCAAGGGGGAGATCGCTTCCCAGCTCACGGTCCAGGTCATCACCGGACTGTTCGAGTCCCGCGCCAAACCTATCCTGCCGGACATGTCCGCGTTTCTGCTGGATGGCATCTACGCGGCCCACGACGCCATCAACGAATACGCGCTCAAGAAACGCATGGCCGATCCGCCCCGCACCACCTGCGTGGTGTGCGTGGTGCAGCGGGGCATGGCGTGCTGGGCCCATGTGGGCGACTCCCGGCTCTATCACTTCAACCGCAGCGGCCTGTTGCAACGCACCCGCGACCATTCCGCCGTGCAGCAGCTGGTGGACGACGGGGTGATCGAGGAAGCGGAAATGAGCATCCACCCCGACCGCAACAAGCTCTACAACTCGGTGGGGGGCTATACCCTGCCGGACATCGAGCTGGAACAGCCGGCCCAGCTCCAGGAGGGGGACGTGTTGTTCATGTGCACGGACGGCGTCTGGCCAGAGCTGACTCCCCAGGAGATGTTGGCCACCCTGCGCGCCTATCCCCTGGAGCGGGCGGTGAAGCACATGATGGATCATGCCGAGTTCCGCGCCGGCCGGTATGGCGACAACCTCTCCGTGGTATCCATGCGCTACGGCGAGGAACGCTTCCAGCCCAATGAACTCATCGTCAGCGATGACATGGGCATGGAGGGCTTCACCACCCAGCTCAAGCGCCTCAGCAGCAAAGACCTGGAGGACGTGCCCAGCGGCGCCACCGAGCTGGACAGGGCGGTGGCGGAGATCAAGCAGGCCATCGAGAAATACGGTTCCAAGACATAAACCCACCCCATCAAGACCAGACCGAAGGTAGCTCCATGAATCATGCGCAACGTCCCTCCGGGCGCGCCGCCGACCAGCTGCGCGCCATCCGCCTCACCCGCCGCTACACCAAGCACGCCGAAGGCAGCGTGCTGGTGG
>JBGSHR010000218.1:0-3848 GCA_041752155.1 Thiobacillaceae bacterium
TCTACGGCAGCGTGTTCGGCCTGGAGGATGTGATCGAACCCCTGTGGATATCGCCCCTGTCCGAGCCCATGCGCATGCTTCAGGCCGCCTTGTGGTGGGGCGTGGGCTTCCTGCTGGCCACCCAGTTGATCACCCTGCGCAACCAGCTGGTAGCCCGCAACTGGAGCGCAGCCCTGTTCGACGCCGGTGGCGTGGCCGGCGCCCTGCTCTACCTGGGCTGCGTCGCCGCCATGTACCTGGGCTTCACGCAACGCCCGGGGGTGCTGCCCGCCAGCCTGGTGGCCGTCTTCGGCTTCAGCCTGGTGCTGATCTACACCTGCAGCAAGCAGACGGGAAAGTGGCCGGACCGCTTGCTCCTGAGCGCGATGCAAAGCCTGGAGGCGGTGTTCAGCGACTTCGTGAACACCCTCTCCTTCATGCGGGTGGCGGCCTTCTCCATCAGCCACGTGGCCCTGGCCGTGGCCATCACCACCCTGAGCGAGGAGATGAACACCCTGGGTCAAATCCTCGCCCTGGTCATCGGCAATATCTTCATCGTGGTAATGGAAGGTGCCCTGGTCACCATCCAGGTGCTGCGCCTGGAATACTACGAAGGCTTCTCGCGCTACTTCACCTGCTTCGGGCGTGAATTCAAACCCATCATCAAGCCAGCCTCCCCCTGATTTGCACCCCGGTTTTGCCCCCACCTCATTGAAATAAAAGCGCTTTTTTCCGCTGTAAAAAAACGGTTGACGGGCCCCTATCGGACACTAGAATTAGCGTTCATAACGCAAAGCAACCACTATATTTAGCGTTTGCTAATAAACCACCCGATTGGGATATCCAGATTTCGCCCGGACCCAGGTTTTACGGGCATCGCCACCGACAGGAGACGTACCGATGCAGCTTACAGCCGAGAATCACCCCGCCAGCCCCGCTGTTTCCTTGCCTGACGCCCCCACACCCACCCCCCCAATCAGCTCCCCCTACCCCGACCACAAGATCATCCGCCGCAACGGCGCCGTGGTCGCCTTCGAGCCCTCCAAGATCGCCGTCGCCCTGACCAAGGCCTTCATCGCCGTCCAGGGCGGCCAGGCCGCCGCCAGCGCCCGCATCCGCGAACTGGTGGAGTCCCTGACCGGCAACGTGGTCACCGCCCTGATCCGGCGCCAGCCGGAAGGCGGCACCTTCCACATCGAGGACATCCAGGATCAGGTGGAACTGGCCCTGATGCGCTCCGGCGAGCACGAAGTGGCCCGGGCCTACGTGCTGTACCGGGAACGCCGCGCCGAGGAGCGGGCCAAGCAGAAGCAGCAGCAGGTCCAGGACCATGCCCTGTTCTGCCTGGAAAACGGCCAGCGCCAGCCCCTGGACCTGGCCGCCCTGTCCGAGTTGATCGCCGCCGCCTGCGCCGGCCTGCCTGAGACCAATCCCCAGCTCATCCTGCAAGCCACGGTGCGCGACATCTACGACGGCGTGCCCATGGACGAGGTGCGCAAGTCCCTGGTGCTGTCGGCCCGCTCGCTCATCGAAAAAGACCCGGACTACACCTACGTCACCGCCCGCTTGCTGATGCACAGCATCCGCCGCGAGGTGCTGGGCGAGGAGGTTCCCCACGCCGCCATGGCCACGCGCTACGCCGAGTACTTCCCCCAGTTCATCAAGCGCGGCATCGACGCCGAACTGCTGGACGAGCGTCTCGCCCAGTTCGACCTGCCGCGCCTGTCCGCCGCCCTGGTGGCCGATCGCGACAACCAGTTCCAGTACCTAGGCCTGCAAACCCTGTTCGACCGCTACTTCCTGCACATCGACGAGCAGCGCATCGAGCTGCCCCAGGCCTTCTTCATGCGCGTGGCCATGGGCCTGGCCATCAACGAGATCCAGCGGGAAGAGAAGGCCATCGAGTTCTACACGGTGCTGTCCACCTTCGACTACATGAGCAGCACCCCCACCCTGTTCAACGCCGGCACCCGCCACAGCCAGCTTTCCTCCTGCTACCTCACCACCGTGCCGGATGACCTGGACGGCATCTACCAGTCCATCAAGGAAAACGCCCTGCTCCAGAAATACGCCGGCGGCCTGGGCAACGACTGGACCCGGGTGCGTTCCCTGGGCGCCTACATCAAGGGCACCAACGGCAAGTCCCAAGGCGTGGTGCCGTTCCTGAAAGTGGCCAACGACACCGCCGTGGCGGTGAACCAGGGCGGCAAGCGCAAGGGCGCGGTGTGCGCCTTCCTGGAAACCTGGCACATGGACATCGAGGAATTCCTGGAGCTGCGCAAGAACACCGGCGACGACCGGCGCCGCACCCACGACATGAACACCTCCAACTGGGTGCCGGACCTGTTCATGAAGCGGGTCATGGAAGGCGGCGAGTGGACCCTGTTCTCCCCCTCCGACTGCCCCGACCTGCACGACCTGTTCGGCAAGGACTTCGAGGCCGCCTACGTTCGCTACGAGGACAAGGCCGCCCGGGGCGAGATCAAGGTGTTCAAGAAGGTCGCCGCCCTGGGCCTGTGGCGCAAGATGCTGTCCATGCTGTTCGAGACCGGCCATCCCTGGATCACCTTCAAGGACGCCTGCAACGTGCGCTACACCAACCAGCATGTTGGAGTCGTCCACAGCTCCAATCTGTGCACCGAGATCACCCTGCACACCAACGACAACGAGATCGCCGTGTGCAACCTGGGCTCCGTCAACCTGGTGAACCACCTGACGCCCACCGGCCTGGACATGGACAAGCTGCACCAGACCATCCGCACAGCCATGCGCATGCTGGACAACGTCATCGACATCAACTTCTACAACGTCGGCAAGGCGCGCAACTCCAACCTGAAGCACCGCCCGGTGGGCATGGGCATCATGGGCTTCCAGGACGCCCTGCACAAACTGCGCATCGCCTACGCCAGCCCCGAGGCCGTGGACTTCGCCGACCGGGCCATGGAGGCGGTGGCCTACAACGCCTACTGGGCCAGCACCGACTTGGCGGAAGAACGCGGCCGCTACTCCACCTTCAACGGCTCCCTGTGGAGCCAGGGCATCCTGCCGCAAGACTCCCTGAAGAAGCTGGCCGAGGAACGCGGCGGTTATCTTGAAGCCGACTTCTCCGAGACCCTGGACTGGGCCGCCCTGCGCAGCCGCATCCAGGACGTGGGCATGCGCAACTCCAACTGCCTGGCCATCGCCCCCACCGCCACTATCGCCAACATCGTCGGCGTGTCCGCCAGCATCGAGCCCACCTACCAGAACCTGTTCGTCAAATCCAACCTGTCCGGCGAGTTCACCGTCACCAACCCCTACCTGGTGCGGGACCTGAAGGCCCTGAACCTGTGGGACGAGGTGATGGTGGGCGACATCAAGTACTTCGACGGCTCCCTCGCCAAGATCGACCGCATCCCGGTGGAACTGCGCAGCCTCTACGCCACCGCCTTCGAGATCGACCCGGTGTGGCTGATCGAGGCCGGCGCCCGGCGCCAGAAGTGGATCGATCAGGCCCAAAGCCTGAACCTGTACTTCCACGGCGCCTCGGGTAAAAAACTCGATGAGACCTACAAGCTGGCCTGGATCCGCGGCCTCAAGACCACCTACTACCTGCGCGCCCTGGGCGCCACCCACGCCGAGAAATCCACCGGCAAGGGCGGCGAGCTCAACGCCGTGTCCAGCGGCGGCATGGGTGGCATGAGCGCCTCCAGTACCGGCGCCAGCGGCCTGGGGGGCGGTCTGGGTGGCGGCTACGTGGCCTCCCCGGCCCTGCCGGAGCCGGAGATCGTCGGAAAGGCCTGCACCCTGAGCCCCGGCGACGCAGGCTTCGAGGAATGCGAGGCCTGCCAGTAAGGGTGAACAGGGCCGCCAGCCTGCCGCTAGCGTGG
>JBGSHR010000219.1:0-9196 GCA_041752155.1 Thiobacillaceae bacterium
CTGCACGCCGCCCTGGAGCGCGCCGGTAGTTCGTGGCTGGGGCACGATGCGGGCGAGCTGGTGGGGACCCAACTGCAGGCCGCGGTGACCGACGATGTGGCCCATGCCCTGACGGGTGCCGATGTACTCATCGATTTCACCCGGCCCGAGGCGACTCTGCAGCATTTGGCGCTCTGCCAGGAAAAACAGGTGGGTCTGGTGATCGGCACCACCGGTTTCGATGCCGCCGGCAAGGCCGCCATCGCCGCGGCCGCGCAGCGGATTCCCATCGTGTTCGCGCCCAACATGAGCGTCGGGGTGACCCTGGCCCTGAAGTTGCTGGATATGGCGGCACGGGTGCTGGACGAAGGTTTCGACGTGGAGATCGTCGAAGCCCACCATCGCCACAAGGTGGATGCCCCCTCCGGCACCGCGCTGCGCATGGGCGAGGTGGTCGCCGCCGCTCTTGGGAGGGATCTGAAGACCTGCGCCGTGTACGGCCGGGAAGGTGTGACGGGCGAACGGGATCCGGGCGCCATCGGCTTCGCCACGGTACGCGGTGGCGATATCGTCGGCGACCACACGGTCATGTTCGCCGGCGTGGGGGAACGTCTGGAGATCACCCACAAGGCTTCCAGCCGCATGACCTTCGCCTTGGGGGCGTTGCGGGCCGCCCGATTCCTGGAGGAAAAAGACCAGGGTTTGTTCGATATGCAGGACGTCCTGGGGCTATAGTGGGCTGCGTGCTGGTTAGTAATATACGAATAAATCGGACCGGGAGAAATGAAGTGCATGGGCAGACAGGTGAAATGGCCTCCAAGAGGCATGCGCCGATAAAGAGATGCTGCGCACGCTGATAATCATCCTCTCGCTCTGGCTGGTGGCCGCTACCGCTCAGGCGGTGGAAATCATTGCCCAGCGCGCAGGGACATCGGCCTCCTTGAGCCAGAGCCAAGTGCGCGCCATGTTCGGCATGCGCCAACCGAAATGGCCGGACGGGACGCCGGTCAAGGTCTTCGTGTTGCCGGATCTGCATCCCTTGCACGGAGCCTTCTGCAAGGAAAAACTCAATCTCTACCCCTACCAGTTGCGGCAATCCTGGGATCGCCTGGTGTATTCGGGGATCGGTCAGGCGCCCAACGAAGTGGCCACGGAAGAAGAAATGATCGCGCGGGTAGCGGCCACGCCCGGGGCGATCGGGTATGTCAGGAAAGCAAATGCCAACGATTCCCTCCGTACGATTTCTATTCAGTAGCCTATTGCTCCTTGCCGCGTTGCCGGCGGGGGGGGTGGAATTGGGCCACGGCGTCCAGGCCCATGGCTTTGTCAGCCAATCGGTGGTGTTTACCTCGGCCAACAAGGTGGCGGGGGACAGCGACGACGGCGGCGGCTTCGATCTGCGCGAGATCGGCGGCAATCTCTCTTGGCGCCCCAATGCGGACTGGCTGGTTTCAGCCCAGGTGTTGGCGCGTTGGGCCGGAGAGACGGACCAGTTCGATCCGCGCCTGGATTACGGTTTCGTCGAACACAATCTGATCAACACCGGGGATGACCGTGTTTCCTTCGGTTTGGGCAAGATCAAGAACCCCTACGGTTTTTACAACACCACCCGGGATGTGGCCCACACCCGTCCCGGCGTCATCATGCCCCAGTCCATCTACCTGGAACGGATACGCAACTTTTTCCTGGCGGCGCCGGGCGTGACTGTGCGCGGCGAGCACGACCGGGCAGATTTCGGCGTGACCTGGCAGGCCAGCACCATGAAGGTCGAGGCGAGCGATTCCGAGGTGGAACATGTGGTCTTCCTCCAGGATTTGCCGGGCGAGTTTGAGGGACGTCAATCCTGGCTGGGGCAGGTGATGGCAGATTTCCAAGGCGGTGCTTGGCGCGCCGGCTTGTCGCTCGGCAATATCTCGGTGGATTACCAGCCGGGGGCCGCGTTTCCTTCCGACGAGCGCGCCGGACGCACCACGTTCAAGCCATGGGTGGTTTCGCTTCAGCACAATCGGGAAAACTTCACCTTGACCGGTGAATATTCCCAGATCGGCATCTCCGGCCAAGGTTATTTCAATCCCAGCCTGAATTCGACCCACACCGCCGAGGGCTGGTATCTGCAGGGCACTTGGCGCCCCCGGCCGCGCTGGCAGGGCTGGCTGCGCTACGAACAGATCTATACCGACAAGAACGACAAGGCGGGAACCCGGTTCGCGCCGAACAAGGAGACCTATCTCGGCCATAGCAAGGCCTGGGTGCTGGGGACGCGCTACGATTTCAGCTCCGATCTGGCCCTCTCCGCGGAGTTGCACCATGTCAATGGGGTGGCCTCTCTATCGCCGCAAGACAATCCAGGCCCCACATTCAGCCGCTTCACGCGCGACTGGGACATGTTGCTCATGCAGATCGCTTGGCGCTTCTGATCGTGGCCGATCATTTCTGGCGTTTCCTGAGCATCCGCTGGCGCATCATCTTTGTCGCCAGTCTGGTGCTGGTGGTGACGGCGGGCATCTTCTCCTGGCAGCAGCAGATTTCCCTGACGCATCAGTTCGAGCAGGATCAGTCCGCCTATCGGGACCGCGCCCAGGATATGGCGGGGCGCTTGTTCCTGTTGCAGGCCAACCAGATGCAGGTGCTCGGGCGCATGCTCGCCGACCTGCCCACGGTGCGCGAGGCCATGCTGACGCGCGACAAGAGTCGTCTCGAAAAGGCTGTCGGTGCTCTATGGCCGGAGCTCAACCTGGGGCAGGGCTTGACCGCCGTGGCCTTGTACGATGTCGCACAACAGCCCTTGGCGGCGTGGGGGGACATCGCCCACCCAGGTACTTTGGCCCTGCATGCCGGGGATGCGGCGGTGCGCGAAGCGCCTATGACCTGGCTGGAGTGTTCCGCCAGTTGCGCCTATCAAACCGTGCTCCCCATCGTCTATGGCGGCCGCAATATCGGCAGCGTGGCCATCGTCTCCAGTCTGGAGAACATCATTCTCGACCTGCGTCGCCTGTCCGGCGCCGAGGTGGCGGTGTTGACCGGCCCCTGGCACCGGGGTGCGCAGCCTCTGGCCGATATGCGGGTGTTGTCCGCGAGCGGCGGCGAGAAAGTGCTGGAGCTGATGGAGCAGGCGCTGGCCGGAAAGTGGTCCGGAGACTATTTCCGCACCGAACGGGGCGGCGTGATCCACCATGTGATGGCGTTCAACCTGCCCGTTGAGGGGGGCAAGCAAGCGCACTTGGCGACGATCACCGATGTGACGCATCAGGTCAACGCCATCGAGTCCGCGGCCCAGCGCAACCTGGTTTGGGGCGCGGCGGTGCTGGGGATCGCCATGCTGCTTTTGTTTGCGCTGTTGCGTCCCGCCATGGGCCGCATCCGGCAAATCGCCCTTTCCCTGCCCTTGCTCGGCGAGGAGAAATACCAGGAGGTGCGGGAGGCCTGCGACATCGGGCGGCCCTCCTGGTTGCGGGATGAGATGGATGACCTCAACCAGCTTTCCATCGAGCTGGCGGATCGGCTGGAATTTCTCCGTGCCGAGGCGCGCCGCCATGCCGACTCCCTGTCGGCCCAGGCAGCCCAGCTCGAACGGGAACGGGATTTCGTTTCCGGCTTGCTGGATACGGCGCCGGTCCTGATCGTGACCATTGCCGCCGATGGCCGTGTCCGGCTGGCCAATGCACAGACCGTCATGTCCTGCGGCCAGCCCGCCAGCCAGATCATGGGCCACCTGTTCTCGGAACTGTTCATGGAGGAGTGGCAGCGCTCGTCCCATGAAGAACTCATGGCGCGCATGGAAGAGGGGGCGATCTTCCACGAGGAAGGCGGCATCCAGCGCCCGGATGGCCAGAGCCGGGCCATCGTCTGGTTTTATTCCTGTTTGGCCCCGGAAGGACAGGCGCAAACCTATCTCGCGGTGGGCCTGGATGTCACCGAGCATCGCCTGGCGGAACGGCGCCTCAGCCTTCTGTCCGACCATGACGGCGTCACCGGGCTGCTGAATCGGCGCGCCTTCAAGCATCAGTTGGAAGATCGCCTGGCCGCGGGCGAGCACGGCGTGCTGCTGGTCTGCGATATCGACGAGTTCAAGTTGATCAACGAGATGGGGGGGCACGAGGTGGGGGATGCGGTCCTGCAGGAATGCGCCAACCACATCCAGTCCCTGGTGCCGCCGCCCCAGATCGTGGCGCGGCTGGGAGGGGACGACTTCGCCTTGGTCTTCCCGGGCCTGGCCGCGGCCGATGCCATTGTCATGGCGCGGGCCTTGAATCAGTCCTTCATGCATTCCATGGGGCGCATGGAAGACCTGGGCAGCCATCACATGTCGGCCAGCATCGGCGTGGTGGCCTACCCGGAGCATGGCCAGAAGGCGGATCTTTTGTTGGCCAACGCCGACATCGCCCTGACCCAGGCGCGGGCCAAGGGGCATGGTTCCTGGCACCTGTATTCCTCGGACGATCCCTACCGGGAGGTGGCCGGGCGCCGAGCTTATTGGCGCGGCGAGGTGGAGCAGGCCCTGGACGAAGACCGCTTCGTACAGCATTTCCAGCCTATCCTGCATATCGTGTCCGGTCGCATCAGCCATTACGAGGCCCTGCTCAGGCTCAAGAGCCGCGATGGCGCCCTGGTAGCCCCCGGCCTGTTCATCGACGTGGCGGAGAGCACCGGCCTGATCCGCCGCATCGACCGCTGGGTGATCGATGCCTCGGTGGCCTTCGCCGCCACCCATCCCGAGATCCGGGTGGCCCTCAACCTGTCCAGCCGCAGCTTCGACGACGACGTGGCCTACGAGACCATGCAGGCCGCCCTGGACCGCCATGGCGTCAAGGGCGAACAATTGCTGATCGAGATCACGGAAACCGCCGCTCTGGCCAATTTCTCCAGCGCCATCCGTGTCATGGGCAAGCTGCGCGGCCTGGGCTGCGCCTTCGGCCTGGACGACTTCGGCGTCGGCTACAGCTCGTTCCAGTACCTGAAGGAATTGCCGGTGGATTTCGTCAAGATCGACGGCTCCTTCATCAAGGGCCTCACCCTCAATCCGGACGACGTGGTGTTCGTCAAGGCGCTGAACGACGCGGTGAAGGGCTACGGCAAGACCACGGTGGCCGAGTTCGTGGAAGACGAGGCCACCCTGGCCATCCTGCGCGAGATCGGCGTCGACTATGCCCAGGGTTACCTGATCGGCCGGCCGGCCCCCGAAACCCTGACTTGAATTCCGGCGCTTCGGCCTCAGCTTCTCCCCACCTTTTTAGGGAGAAATCCGCATGACCGAATCCGTGAAAGTGAAAGAAACCCTGGGCTTTCAGGCCGAGGTGAAGCAGCTGCTGCAGCTGATGATCCATTCCCTGTACAGCAACAAGGAGATCTTCCTGCGGGAGCTGATCTCCAACGCCTCGGATGCCGCCGACAAGCTGCGCTTCGAAGCCCTGTCCGATCCCGCCCTGTTCGAACAGGACGCCGAGCTCAAGATCCGCGTCAGCCTGGACAAGGCCGCCCGCACCCTCACCCTGCGCGACAACGGCATCGGCATGAACCGCCAGGAGGTGATCGAGCACATCGGCACGATAGCGAAATCCGGCACCCGGGAATTCTTCGGCAAGCTCACCGGCGACCAGAAGAAGGACGCCCAGTTGATCGGCCAGTTCGGCGTGGGCTTCTACTCCAGCTTCATCGTCGCCGACCGGGTCACCCTCACCACCCGCCGCGCCGGCCTCACCCAGGAACACGGCGTGCGCTGGGAATCCGAGGGCAGCGGCGACTACACCCTGGAGATGGTGGAGAAGGCCGAGCGGGGCACCGAGATCGTCCTGCACCTGAAGGAGGGCGAGGATGAGTTCCTGGAGGATTGGCGCGTCAAGTCGGTGATCCGCGAGTATTCCGACCACATCGCCATCCCGGTGGAGTTCGTCGACGAGAAAGGCGAAGCCGAGGCGGTGAACCGGGCCAACGCCCTGTGGGCCCGGCCCAAGAGCGAGATCACGGAAGACGAATACAAGGCCTACTACAAGCACGTGGGCCACGACTTCGAAGACCCCCTGGCCTGGACCCACGTCAAGGTGGAAGGGCGCCAGGATTACACCGCGCTGCTGTACGTGCCGGCCCACGCCCCCTTCGACCTGTGGGACCGGGACGCCAAGACCGGCGTCAAGCTGTATGTGAAGCGGGTGTTCATCATGGAAGACGCCCGCAAGCTGATGCCCGCCTACCTGCGCTTCGTGCGCGGGGTCATCGACGCCGCCGACCTGCCCCTGAACGTCTCCCGGGAGATCCTCCAGGAAACCCGGGACATGGAGATGATCCGCAACGGCTGTGTGCGCAAGGTGCTGGAGCTGCTGGACGACCTGGCCGAGAACCGCCAGGAGGACTACGCCAAGGTCTGGGAACACTTTGGCAAGGTGCTCAAGGAAGGCGTGGGCGAGGACGCCGGCAACAAGGACCGCATCGCCAAGCTGCTGCGCTTCCGCTCCACCCAATCGCAAGGCGAGGATGTGAGCCTGGCCGACTACATCGGTCGCATGAAGGAAGGCCAGGACAAGATCTACTACCTCACCGCCGAGACCCTCATCGCCGCCCAGTCCAGCCCCCACCTGGAGATGTTCCGCAAGAAGGGGGTGGAGGTGCTGCTCCTGGCCGACCGGGTGGACGAGTGGCTGGTGTCCAACCTGTTCGAGTTCGAGGGCAAGTCCCTGGCCTCCGTGGCCAAGGGCCAGGTGGAGCTGGGCGCCATCCAGCAGGAGGGCGAGGACAGCGCCGCCGAGGCCGCCAAGGCCGAGGAGGTGAAACCCCTGATCGAGCGCATCAAGGCTGCTCTGGAAGGCCGCGCCAAGGACGTGCGCGTGAGCCAGCGCCTGGTGGACTCCCCCGCCTGCCTGGTGGCGGACGAGGCCGACATGAACGGCAACCTGGCGCGCATGCTGAAGTCCATGGGCCAGGCCGTGCCCGACACCCTGCCCATCCTGGAGGTGAACCCGGGCCATCCCCTGGTCAAGCGCCTGGAAGGGGAGGAGGGCGAGCGCTTCGGCGAGATGGCCGCCCTGCTGCTGGATCAGGCCGTATTGCTGGATGGCGGCCAACTGCCCGACCCGGCCGGGTTTGTGAAACGGGTGAACGGGCTGCTGTTCGGTTGAGGGCCGCGCCACGGGTAGCCGGGCCGCTCGGGTAGCCCGGGTAGCTCGGGTAGCTCGGGTAGCCCGGAGGAGTGCAGCGAGTCCGGGGAAAAGATCATGCGGCTTCCGGGCTACGGGGTTGCGCGCTTCCTTCGATACGGCGCTACGCGCCTACTCAGGACGAACGGGCCGCCTACTCGGGACGAACGGGTTGCCAGCAAGTTTCCCCGCCCCGTTCGTGCTGAGTAGCCTTGCCACGCAAGGCGTATCGAAGCATGGGTAGTCCGTGCCGGGGTCGTATCAAAGCCTGTCCTGAGCCCGTCGAAGGGCCTGTCCTGAGCTTGTCGAAGGGCCGGTCCTGAGTTCAATCGAAGGGCCTGCGCCCCGGGCCGACCCTCCATCCGTACCAATGCGCGCCGGCAGCGACTTCGCTACATTCGTCCCTTTTACCTGGAGGCCACTAGCCATGCGCAAGATCATCGCCCTGTTGTCCATCCTGCTGTTCGCCGTCGCCGCCCAGGCCGGGGGCGCGTCCGTGGACCAATACCTCACCATCAAATCCAAGCAGGGAAATTTCGAGGATGTGCGCGACGACCTGGTGATGGCCATCGAGTCCCGGGGCATCAAGATCAACCACACCAACTACATCGCCAAGATGCTGGAGCGCACCGGCGAGAGCCTGGGAGCCACCAAGCAGGTGTATGGGATGGGCGAACAGGTGGAGTTCTGCAAGTCCAACCTGTCCCGGGCCCAGATGGAGGCGGACCCGGCCAACATGGCGTTCTGCCCCTACATCATCTCGGTCTACACCCTGCCCCAGGATGCCAAGACCATTTACGTGGCCTACCGCAAGCCCCTGGCGCCGGGCGCCGGCAAGGCAACCCAGAAGGCCTTGAACGACGTGGCGAAACTGCTGGACGAGATCACCGACGAAGCCACCAAATAAACCTGGAAAAAGCGGTTCACCACAGAGACACAGAGGAAACCCTGCGTTATCAATCCGCTCAAGTCACTAGTAGGGCGAACCCGGTAAACAAGGGTTTGCCCGAGGTTTCCAAGTTCTGTGCCTCTGTGGTGAATCAACCGCGACCGGCGCAAACCTCCTGGCGGTTTTGCTGCCTACCGCTCACCGATTTCCCGATACAGCGCCGCGTATTCCCGGGCGCTTTGCTCCCAACTGAAATCCTGCCGCATGCCGGCCTGCATCATGCGCTGCCAGCCCGCCGGATCGGCGAATAGATCCAGCGTGCGTTGCACCGCCGTCCACAAGGCGGGCGGGGTGGGTTCATCACACACGAAGCCGGTCACGTCGTCCGCCACGGTGTCCTTGAGGCCGCCGGTGGCGTGGACGATGGGCACGGTGCCGTAGCGCAGGCTGTACATCTGGTTCAGGCCGCAGGGCTCGAAGCGGGAGGGCATCAGGAAGCAATCCGCGCCGGCCTCGATGCGGTGGGAGAGGCCTTCGTCATAGCCGATGAAGGCGGCCACCCGGCCGGGGTGGCGGGCTACGAGCGCCCGCACCGAGGTCTCTATGGCCTTGTCGCCGGTGCCCAGCAGGGCCAGTTGGCCACCTTGGGCGATGAGGTCGTCAGCCAGCGTCAGCACCAGGTCCAGTCCTTTTTGCGGCGTCATGCGCGCGATCATGCCGAACAAGGGCGCGTCGGCGGTGATCTCCAGACCCAATTCCTGTTGCAGATCGTGCTTGCAGCGCTGTTTGCCGTCCGGGGCGCCGACCGAGTAGGCCTGGGCCAGGTGCGGATCGGCGGCGGGGTTCCAGGTGTCCATGTCGATGCCGTTGAGGATGCCGATCAAGCGGTCCCGGCGCTGAGCCAGCAGGCCCTGTAGGCCCATGCCCAGGGGCTCGTGCTGGATCTCCTCGGCATAGGAGGGGGACACGGTGGTGATGCGATCGGCGTAATACAGCCCCGCCTTGAGGAAGGACAGATTGCCGTAGTACTCCACCCCCTCCATGTGGAAGCTCTCGGCGGGCAGGCCGAGTTCCGCCACCAGCCCGGGCGGGAAGATGCCCTGGTAGGCCAGGTTGTGCACGGTCATGACCGTGGGCGTGGGGCGGCCGGCGAAGTGCAGGTAGGCCGGCGCCAGGCCGGTCTGCCAGTCGTTGCAGTGCA
>JBGSHR010000220.1:0-7083 GCA_041752155.1 Thiobacillaceae bacterium
GGCCGGGTACGCTGAGGGTCTGGTTGAGGCGCAGGCTGGCCTGCTGGAATACCTGGCCGTCGAGGCGGACGATGACCTTGCCTTCCAGGCTGCCGGCCCGGTGCAGCCACAGGCCGCCCACCAGGGCCAGACCCGCCAGCAGGATGAGCCAGTCGCCGGGGCGCAGGTGGGTCAGCTGGGGGGGCAAGATTCAGCCCCTGCTCAGCTCAGTTCCCGATGCCGGATCAGGACCTGCTGGGTGTCGCGGAAGTCGTCCGCCAGGCTTTCGGCGAAATAGACCGAGCGGTGCTGGCCGCCGGTGCACCCCAGGGCCACGGTGAAGTAGTTGCGGTTGTCCTGGATGTAGGCGGGCAGCCACTTGGCCACGTAGGCGCGGATGTCTTCCAGCATCTCCCGCACCACGTCATGGGATTGCAGGTAGGCGATCACCGGGGCATCGCGGCCGGTGAGGGCGCGCAGCATGGGGTCGTAGTGGGGATTGGGCAGGCAGCGCACGTCGAACACCAGGTCGGCGTCGATGGGCGTGCCGTGCTTGAAGCCGAAGGATTCGAACACCAGGGTGAAGGCGGCGTTCTCCAGGTGGAGGAAATCCCGGATCCAGGCGCGCAGGTTATTGGCCGAGAGGTCGCTGGTGTCGATGCGGTGGGCGCTGGCGGCGATCTGGGCCAGCACCTCCCGTTCCTTGCGGATGCATTCCTCCAGGGAAAGTTGGCCGGAGGAGAGGGGATGGCGTCGCCGCGTCTCGGAGAAGCGCTTCACCAGCTCCTCTTCCTTGGCGGTGAGGAACAGGATGCGCACATCCATGCGCGCGCGCAGGCGCTCCAATTCTTCCGGTAGCCCCACCAGGTTGGAGCCGCTGCGCGCGTCGATGCTGATGGCCGTGTCGTTGATGCCGTACAGGCGCAGGTATTCCACGGTTTCCGGCAGCAGGGCGGCGGGCAGGTTGTCGATGCAGTAGTAGCCCACATCCTCCAGGGCCTTGAGGGCCACGCTCTTGCCGGAGCCGGAGAGGCCGCTGATGACCACGAGTCGCATGGTTAATCCATGTCGTCCAGGCCGTCCGCCGCGATGGCGACGCGCTGGCGCTCGACGAATTCCTCGGCGGAATTGAAGCCGCGCAGCTTGAGGATGTGGTTGCGCACCGCCACCTCCACCAGCACCGCCAGGTTGCGGCCGACCGCCACGGGGATGTGCACTTCCGGTACCTCGACGCCGAGGATGTGGCGATCGCTGGCGCGCATGTCCAGGCGGTCCACCGGTTGCCATTGTTCCGAGGGGGTGAGGTGGATGATGAGCTTGAGGTTCTTCTTGCTCTTGACCGCGGTCTCGCCGAACAGGCGGCGGATATTGAGCACGCCCAGGCCGCGCACCTCCATGAAGTCCATGAGCAGGGGCGGGCAGCGGCCTTCCAGGATGTCCGGCGAGACGGCGAACACCTCCAGGGCGTCGTCCGCTACCAGGCGGTGGCCGCGGGTGATCAACTCCAGGGCGAGTTCGCTCTTGCCCACCGAGGGGCTGCCGGTGAGCAGCACGCCCAGGCCGGATACCTCGAGAAAGACGCCGTGCAGGATGGTGGAGGGCGCCAGGGCCTGGGTCATCATGTGGGACAGCACCCGCATCAGGATCGGGCTTTGTTCCGGCGAGGTGAACAGGGGGGTGGCGGTGCGTTCCGCTCCCGCGATCAGTGCCTCCGGCACCGGCTCGCCGTTGGCCACCACCACGGCGGCGATCTCGGTGGAAAACAGGCTGTCCACCGCTTGCATCAGGGCGGCCGGGGTCAGGCGGCGCAGGTAGTCCATTTCTGCGCAGCCCATGACCTGCACCCGGTTGGGATGCACGAAGTTCAGATGGCCGACCAGGGCCAGGGTGGGTTTTTGTACCGTATCCGAGGTGAGCAGGCGCTCACCACCGTTGAGGCCAGCGATCCAGGACAGCTGGAGACGGTTTCCGGCCTGGCGGAACAGATCCGCCACCGTGATGTGATGGGGCGTGAAGTGCTGGCTCAGGGCGTCCATTCGGAAATGAGCCGGTGCAAGGCGGCAGCGTCTGGCGCGGTGCGCAATTTGCCGCGGAAAACCTCATCGGAAAACATGGCCGCCAACTCGCCCAGAATCTGCAGATGCACATCGGTGGCGGTGGCTGGGGCCAGGAGGATGAAGACCAGATCGACCGGTTGGCCGTCGGGCGCGTCGAATTCGATCGGCGTCTTGAGGCGAATGAAGGCGCAGGCCGTGTCCTGGAGGTGCTTGATGCGGCCATGGGGAATGGCGATGCTGTAGCCCAGGGCGGTGGACCCCAACTTTTCCCGGGAAAACAGGCTGTCGAAGATCTCCGTGGCAGCCACTTGGTGGCTGGTATGAAAGAGTTGTCCGGCTTGCTCGAACAGGCGCTTCTTACTGGTGGTTTCGAAGTCCGCCAGGACGTTGACGGGCTGAAGTAGGGGCGTGATCAGATTCATTGGCTTTGCCTGAAATGGCCCCGCCCAGGCGTATGCGGTGCCGGGGACGAGGCTGGCAAGGATTTACTCAACTTCGCTACTTTGACGTTTTACTCCGCCGGATTCGCGATGCACATCGCCGGTTTTTTCCTTGTGCTTGAGCACTTGGCGGTCCAGCTTGTCGGCCAGGGCGTCGATGGCCGCGTACATGTCGGCGTCGATGGACTCGACGTAGATGTCCTTGCCGCGCACGTGCAGGTTGACCTCGGCCTTGTGCTTGAGTTTTTCCACGGAGAGGATGACGGTGATATCGATCACTTGGTCGAAATGGCGCGTGATGCGCTCCATTTTCTCTTCCACGTAGCCCCGGATAGCGGGGGTCACATCTAGATGGTGACCGGTTATGGTGAGGTTCATAAACGCTCCTTTCGGGGTGTGCGCAGTCATATGGACTTGCGCTGGTTGGCGGGAGGGATATTCATCAACTCCCGATATTTAGCAACGGTACGACGGGCAACGACAAAGCCCTGCTTGCCCAGCAAATCAGAAATGGCGTTATCCGATAGGGGTTTTGCGCGGTTCTCGGCATCGATGAATTGCTTGATCAAGGCCCGCATGGCGGTGCTGGATGCGGCGCCGCCTTCTTCTGTGGCCAGGGCGCTGCCGAAAAAGTATTTGAATTCGTAGAGACCGCGGGGGGTCATCATGTATTTCTGCGTGGTCACCCGGGAGATGGTGGATTCGTGCATATCCACCGCCTCGGCGATCTCTTTCAGGGTCAGCGGCCGCATCGCCACTTCGCCGTGCTCGAAGAACATGCGCTGACGATCGACGATGGCCTGGGAGACTTTCAGGATGGTCTCGAAACGCTGTTGCACGTTCTTGATAAGCCAGCGCGCCTCCTGCAGCTGGGCGGTCAGGGAGCTGCCGCCCTCGCGATTATTGCGCAGGATGCCGGCGTACATCTCATTGATGCGCAGCTTGGGCACGGCATCGGCATTGAGGCTGACGACCCAGAACCCCTTTATTTTCTTGACGAACACATCGGGCGCCACGTAGCGCGTGTCCACTTGGGAAAAGGCCGCGCCCGGGCGGGGATTGAGGGAGGTGATGAGCTGGCGCAGGTGGATGAATTCCGCGTCGGTCAGGTTCAGTATCTTCTTGAGTTTGCCGTACTCCCGATCCCCCAGCAGGGCGAGGTGGTGCTTCACCAGGGTTTTGGCGGCAGCCAGGTTGGGTGTGTCGGGCGGCAGGGTGTTGAGCTGCAACAACAGACACTCGCCCAGATCGCGCGCGCCCACACCGGCGGGATCGACGCTCTGCAACAGCTTGAGGGCGGTGGTGAGTTCAAGAGGGTCGATCTCGAGTTCATCCGGCAGGAGTTCCGCCAGCTCTTCGAGAGAGAGGGTGAGGTAGCCGTCGTCATCCAGGGCCTCGACGAGGAGCGCGATGATCTGGCGGTCCCGCATGCTGAGCGGGCTTAACGATAGTTGGTCAATTAGATGGTGGCGCAGGTCGCCCTGGTTGGCATCGGCCTGCTGGTAGTCATGCTCGTCGTCGTCGTCATTGCTGCCGCCGTGGGAAGGGGCGACGGCGCGATCGCCCCAGGCCATCTCATCGTAGACCTCGTCCCGCTCCTGCCTGCCCTCGTCGCTTGGCGTCTCGCCGGCGGGCGTTTCCCCGGTGGACGTTTCCCCGGCCGGCGCCTCGAAGCGATCTTCGCCATCGAGACGTTCGAGCAAGGGGTTCTCCTGGAGCATCTGGGAGATCTCTTGGCTCAGTTCCAAGGTGGAAAGCTGCAACAGACGAATGGACTGTTGCAACTGGGGGGTGAGCGTGAGCTGCTGGTGCAGCTTGAGCTGGAGGCTCTGCTTCATGGGCGGAGCGAGGTGGGTGTGGTTTTAGATGGCAAGGGTCGGTGCGGCAAGGGTTAGAGCCGGAAATGCTCTCCGAGGTACACTTTTCTGACGTTTTCATTATAAATGATTTCGTCGGGTGTCCCGGCGGCCAGTACCTGGCCTTCGTTCAGGATGTAGGCGCGATTGCAGATGCCCAGGGTCTCGCGCACGTTGTGGTCGGTGATGAGTACGCCGATGCCGCGTTCAGTCAGGAATTGCACGATCTTCTGGATGTCGATCACCGAGATGGGGTCGATGCCGGCGAAGGGCTCGTCCAGCAGCACGAAGCTGGGCGATGTCGCCAGCGCCCGGGCGATCTCCACGCGCCGGCGTTCCCCACCCGACAGCCCGGCGGCCGGGGCATCGCGCAGGTGGGTGATGTGCAGGTCTTCCAGCAGGTTCGCCAGATGGGTCTCCACTTCCGCCTCGTCGCAGCCCTTCAGTTCCAGCATGGCGCTGATGTTTTCCGCCACGGACAGGCGGCGGAAAATGGACGGTTCCTGGGGCAGGTAGGAAAGCCCCAGGCGGGCGCGCTGATACACCGGCATGCGCGTGAGGTCGGCATCGTCCAGGCGGATACGTCCGGCATCGGCGCGGATCAAGCCCACCAGCATGTAGAAACAGGTGGTTTTGCCGGCACCATTGGGGCCCAGCAGACCGACAACCTCCCCGCTGGTCACGTGGATGGAGGCATCCGCCACGACTTGGCGGGATTTGTAGCGCTTGGCCAGGTTGTCGGCGGAGAGGGTGCTCACGGCTTGGCGGTCGGCTGGGCTTTGGGGTGGATCACGGCGCGTACTCGGCCCGGTGTGCCGCCGCCGCCGCCTTGGGCCTGGTACGACGCGCTCTTGGCGTCGTAGGTGATGATGTTGCCGCGCAGTTCGTCCTCGCCCCGCTTGAGGTGGGCTTCGCCTACCAGTCGGAGCTTGTCGGCGCGACTGTCGTATTCGATGCGCTTGGCCCAACCCTCGGCATACTCGTTTTTGCCTTCCACTTTCTGGCGGAAATGGGTCGGATTGCCCTGGGCCTCGCCGGAAGTGAGGCCCGCATCGTCCTGGCGGATCTCGATGCGCTCGGCATTGATCGTCAAGGTGCCCTGGGTCAGAACCACATGGCCGTCATAGACCGCCACCTTGTTCGCTTCATCCATGTGCACGCTGTCGGCTTCGATGTTGATGGGCTTGCCCTTGTCCGCCTTCTCCGCCAGGGCCGGCAGGCTGACCAGCAACAAGGTCAGCAAGAGAATGTTGGCGCGCTTATTCATAGAGGCCTCGCACCTCGCCGAACAGGGACAAGAGCCGTTGTCTGTCATCCGCGTTGAGCCCGGAGGCGGTGATGACGCTGGCGCCTTGGCGCAGGGTGACCGGGTGATTGGTGTACATGGTGCGCTGCTCCGGGGCGACTTTCAGATATTCCGTATTCAGGGTGATGGGTGCCTTGCCGTCAGGGGCGGCACGCACGATATGGACTTGATTCAGGAAGTGCACCAATTGGCCATCACCGGAGATCTGCGCGCGCAGGGCACGGATATCCGTGGGTGTGGTTTTGTCCTGGAGTTGGAGGAAGGGTTGTTCCAGCACGGTGGTGTCGTCATCCATGTAATGGGTCATGCGCTCGGCGCTGAGGCGATATTGCGGCTGGCCGGTGGTGTTGAAGGTCAGCGCGTCGAAGTGTTCCACGATGTAATCGGGGTCGTGGCCGAAGCCGCCATTGTCCATCACGGTGGGGCGATGTGTAAGCTGGTTCAGCCAGAGACTCAAAAAGGCGAGTAGCAAGACCAGGCCCAAAGGCAGCCAATTGACGTGATGGCTGTTGCTCATCGATCGTACAGGGCCAGCTGAGCCGCCCAGGTGCCTTGCGTGCGCATGATGGTTTCGCATACCTCGCGCGCGGCGCCCCGGCCGGCGCCGGCCCGGGTGACCAGATGGCAGCGGATTTTTACTTCTTCCGGCGCATCCGGCACGGTAACGGCCAGGCCGCAGCGTCTCAGCACCGGCAGGTCGACGATGTCGTCTCCCATGTAGGCGATCTGGTGTTCGTCCAGGCCGGCATCGGCCAGGAGGGCGGCGAAGGCCACCAGTTTGTCGTCGGCGCCCTGGAAGATGCGGGTGATGCCCAGGTTGCGGGCCCGGTGCAGTACCACCTGGGAGGTGCGTCCGGTGATGATTCCGCTCTCCACGCCGGTGGCGCGCAGCATCTTGATGCCGTGGCCGTCGCGGGAATTGAAGGCCTTGTATTCCTGGCCGTCGTCGCCGTAGAACAGGCTGCCGTCGGTCAACACGCCGTCGATGTCGAACACGATCATGCGGATGGCCTGGAGGCGCTGTTCCAGGGTCGGGCTCATACCACGCCCGCCCGCAATAGATCGTGCATGTTCAGGGCGCCGCTGAGTTGGCCTGCCTCGTTCAGGGCCAGCACGCCGTTGACCTTGGCTTGTTCCATCATGCGAACGGCCTCCACCGCCAACAGATCCTCGGAGATGGTCTTGGGTTTCCGGTGCATGACCTGGGCGATCTTGGCGCCGCGGATATCCACGTCCTGATCCAGCAGGCGGCGCAGATCGCCGTCGGTGAAGACGCCCACCAGTTGCTGCTGGGCATTGGTGACGGCGGTCATGCCCAGGCCTTTCCTGGTCATCTCCAGCAGCGCGTCCTTCAGGCTGGCGGATTCATCCACCACGGGCAGGGCCGCGCCGGTGTGCATCAGGTCGCGCACGTGCACCAGCAGGCGACGCCCGAGGCTGCCGCC
>JBGSHR010000221.1:0-2296 GCA_041752155.1 Thiobacillaceae bacterium
AAGGTAGCCTGGTAGGCAAGGCGGAAGCCGATGGCGATGGCGGCCAGGGCGTTCTGGCGGTTGTGCTCCCCTAGCAGGTCCCACTCCACCCGGCCCTCCAGGACTTGGCCCAGGAACACGTCGAAATGGAATTCGTTGACCGGCACGGCATGCCAGCCGCCGGCTACGCCGAACGGTTCCACCGGGGTCCAGCAGCCCCGGCCCAGCACCCGCTCCAGGGCGGCTTCGCGGCCATTGCTGACCACTAGGCCGTTGCCGGGAACAGTGCGCACCAAATGATGGAACTGGGTCTCGATGGCCCCCAGGTCGGGGAAGATGTCGGCGTGGTCGTATTCCAGGTTGTTCAGTACCGCCGTGCGCGGGTGGTAATGCACGAACTTGGAGCGCTTGTCGAAGAAGGCGGTGTCGTACTCGTCCGCCTCGATGACGAAGAACGGGCTTTCCGTCAGGCGCGCCGACACGCCGAAGTTCATGGGCACGCCGCCGATCAGATAGCCCGGGTCGAGGCCGCAGTCCTCCAGCACCCAGGCCAGCATGGACGAGGTGGTGGTCTTGCCGTGGGTACCCGCCACTGCCAGCACCCATTTTTCGCGCAGTACGTTCTCGTACAGCCACTGGGGGCCGGAAATATAGGGCAGGCCCTGGTTCAGGATCGCCTCCATGAGCGGCTGCTTGCCCCGGGCCACCACGTTGCCCACCACCCACACATCTGGCTTCAGATCCAGTTGCTCGGTGCCGAAGCCTTCGATCAGGCGGATGCCCAGGCCTTCCAGCTGGGTGCTCATGGGCGGATAGACATTGGCGTCGCAGCCGGTGACGGTGTGACCGGCCTGTTGGGCGATGACCGCGATGCCGCCCATGAAAGTGCCGCAGATGCCGAGGATGTGGATGTGCATGGAGATAGGAAGAAGAGGAGCCGGGCAATTATCCGATGGGTTAAAGATTGCCGCCAGTTTGCCGATGTAAACGGACGCAAACGTTGCAGACCCCTAGCGTTGGATCATGGCCCAGACTCCCAACATCATCGGTTTGGCCGTCATGCAACGGCTCAAGGAAACCGGCGAACCCGCGACGCCGGAGAACTATGAGCGCCATTACTACGCCATGTCCGGCCTACCCTTCCCCGAGAAGCAGGCCAGCGCCCCCGTGCCGCAGAATAGCCCGGTCTGCCTGGAGTTGCTCCAGACCGTGCGCGAGATGGTCCAGGAGGTGACGGACAAGACCGCCAATCTGGCCAAGGATCTGGGGGTGAAAAACAAGGATCTGGCGGACAACGTGGTCAACATCAAGGGTAGCCGGGATCGCCAGGAAATCTTGCGCCTGCTCTCCACCGTGGTCATGCAGGCCGGCGGCATCCAGAACACCGTGGAAACCAGCCACAAGGAACTGGTCGAGACGCGCCAGGCCTTGACCGTGATGCAGGAGGAACTGGCCGAGACGCGCCAGATGCTCAACGAGGACACTTTGACCGGGGCGCTCAACCGGCGCGGCCTGGACCAGACCCTGGTGCGCGAGATCGCCCGGGCGCGGCGTAGCAGCGGCAAGGTCGCGGTCTGCATGGTGGATCTGGATTTCTTCAAGGCCATCAATGACGACTACGGCCATGAAGCCGGCGATCAAATGCTGATCCACTTCACCAGCCTGACCAAATCCGTGTTGCGCCAGTCCGATGCCCTGGTGCGCTACGGCGGCGAGGAATTCACCCTGATCCTGCCCGACACCGACATCCCCGGCGCCCTGTTCGTGTTGGGCCGCTTGCAGCAACTGATGCAGAAATCCCCCCTCAACTTCGAGGGGCGCCAGATCAACACCACCTTCAGCGCCGGCATCGCCGGCCTGCGCGAAGACGACAACGGCCACGCCATGTTGCGCCGGGCCGACACGGCCCTGTATCTCGCCAAGCAGAGCGGGCGCGACATGTTCAAGATTGCGGATTAAGGACGGCATCGTCCTTCGCCCCAAGCTGGGCGACAATTCGCCCATGCTCAATCCCCGCCTCCTCGCCGCCACCCTGGTCAACACCGTCCTGCTCGACGGCCACAGCCTGTCCCAAGCCATGGCGGATCTGCGCGCCGGCAGCGGGCATAAGGATCCCCGCGCCCTGGCCGCCGCCCAGAACCTGGCCTATGGCACCCTGCGCCAGGCCGGGCGCCTGCGTTTCTTCCTCGATACCCTGGCCGGCCGTCCCGTGGCGCCGCCCGAGCTGGCCGGCCATGTGCTGGTGGGCTTGTATGAGCTGGACACGGCCAGCGCGCCGGCCTACGCGGTGGTCAACGAAACCGTGGCCATCGCGGCG
>JBGSHR010000222.1:0-1678 GCA_041752155.1 Thiobacillaceae bacterium
TGCCAGGCCGTCTGCGACGAGATGGCGTTTCTCGTCCCCTGGGCTTGGCTGTCGGAGGCTCCGGACGGGCTCGGCGACCTGGCCGGGATCAATGCCACCCCGACCCTGCGAACCCTGGCGGGATTGGAAGTCGCGTGGTCGGCGCGGATCGCCGATCTTTCCGTGGCGGCCACGCCCGAACAGGCGGCCTGGCTGGACAAGCTGCGCCGGCACATCGCACAAGGCAGCGAGCGCGCCCAGATTCGCATCGCGGCCATCCAGCGCCTGGCCTTGCAGGCCGGCAAACTGGCGAACATGGAATACGGTTTCCTGTACGACCAGGAATCCCGCCTGCTGAGCATCGGCTACAACGTGGACGAGCGGCGCCGCGACGCGAGTTTCTATGACCTGCTGGCTTCGGAAGCCCGCTTGTGCGTGTTCGTCGCCATCGCCCAGGGGCAACTGCCCCAGGAGAGCTGGTTCGCCCTGGGGCGCCTGCTCACCAGCGCCGGCGGCGAACCGATCCTGCTGTCCTGGAGCGGCTCCATGTTCGAGTACCTGATGCCGCAACTGGTGATGCCGAGCTACGCGCACACCCTGCTCGACCAAACCGCCCGGTCGGCGGTGGCGCGGCAGATCGAGTACGGCCAGCAGCTCGGCCTGCCGTGGGGCATGTCGGAATCCGGCTACAACACGGTGGACGCGCAACTCAACTACCAGTACCGGGCCTTCGGCGTACCCGGCCTGGGGCTGAAACGCGGGCTCGGCGAGGACCGGGTGGTGGCGCCCTACGCCACGGCGCTGGCGCTGATGGTGGCGCCGGAGGCGGCCTGCCTGAATCTGCAACGCCTGACCGCCGCCGGTGCGGAAGGGCCGTTCGGCTTCCATGAAGCCATCGACTACACCCCGGCCCGGCAACGGCGCGGCGAGAGTCATGTTCTGGTGCGCTCCTACATGGCCCATCACCAGGGCATGAGCCTGCTCTCCCTGGCCCATCTGCTGCTGGACCGGCCCATGCAGAAACGCTTCGCCTCCGATCCCCTGTTCCAGGCCACCCTGTTGTTGTTGCAGGAGCGCATCCCCCGGGCCTCGGCGTTCTATGTCCAGAGCGCCGAACTCGGCGTCATCCAGGCCGGCGCGGGCAGCCCGGAGATGCCGATCCGCGTGCT
The DNA here is from genome assembly GCA_041752155.1 of Thiobacillaceae bacterium. Taxonomy (GTDB): domain Bacteria; phylum Pseudomonadota; class Gammaproteobacteria; order Burkholderiales; family Thiobacillaceae; genus PFJX01. The sequence continues at coordinate 1,149 of JBGSHR010000222.1, forward strand.
GGGCAATCCCGACACGCTGGTCCCGGAGGTGCAGTTGCTGTCCAACGGCCGCTACCACGTGATGGTCACCCACGCCGGCGGCGGCTACAGCCGCTGGCAGGATCTGGCCGTAACGCGCTGGCGCGAAGACGTTACCCGCGACCCCTGGGGCACCTTCTGTTACCTGCGCGACGTGGAGAGCGGCACGGTCTGGTCCACCGCACATCAACCCGTCCTGCGGCGCGGGGAAAGTTATGAAGCGATCTTCTCGGAAGGCCGCGCGGAATTTCGCCGCCGCGACAAGGGCGAACATCTGGGCGAGGCTTTCGATTTCGACACCCATACCGACATCGTCGTGTCCCCGGAAGACGACATCGAGCTGCGCCGAGTGCGCATCACCAATCGGTCCGCCACGCGCCGCACCATCGAGGTCACCAGCTACGCGGAGGTGGTGCTGGCGCTGCCCGCCGCCGACGCCCTGCATCCGGCCTTCAGCAATCTCTTCGTGCAGACCGAGATCGTCGCGGCGCGCCGGGCCATCCTGTGCACGC
>JBGSHR010000223.1:0-10817 GCA_041752155.1 Thiobacillaceae bacterium
TGGGCGAGGCGGGTTTCCAGCGCTTGCACCCGGGCCAGGGCGGCGTCGGCCCGCTCCCTGGCCTGTTGGGCCGCCAAGGCGGCCTGATGCAGGGAGAGTTCGATGTTGGCCAGGCGCGGGTCTTGCTGGCCGGCTTGCTGGGTGACGGGCTCGGTGCTGGCGCATCCCGGCAGCAGGAACAGGGGGGTGATGGCCAGGGTCAGTCGGGCCAAGGTCGTGCGGACAGGTGAGGACATAGCGGGGCTCCTGGAAATGGGTTGAAGACGAATCCAGCGGACAGCATGTGGATTCAAGGTTACTCCATGACGCGCCGGGAGCCGGGAGGATGGCGGGACATCTGCCCGGTTTGACGTTGCCGGGGTGGCTATTGCGCATCGGTCGGCCCGCGGGGGAGGTGCCGGTGGCGCGACAGTACGGCAGTACAATCATGTCCCTGACGATCGCCGGAAGTAGCCCATGGAAGCCAGATTGAACGAGGTGGAGGCCAAGTTGAGCCTGGCCGAGGATCAGATCGAGGCGTTGAACCACACGGTGTTCCGCCAGCAACAGCAGATCGATCTGCTGCAGGAGCAATTCCGCCTGTTGCACCAGCAGGTGCAGAGCGCCCTGCCGGGCGAGGAGCGGGACCTGCGCGAGGAGATCCCGCCCCATTACTGAACACCTGTTCCAGCGGCGCCCAGGCCCACCTGCATTCAGACCGGGACGTTGAAATCCGGGCCAGTCTCCCCATTTGGGAGTCATTCATCCGAATTGGGAGACAAGCATGCGTTTCGACAAACTCACCACGCCGTTCCAGAGCGCCATCCAGGACGCCCAGAGCCTGGCCCTGGGCAACGACAACCCCTACATCGAGCCGGTGCACATGCTGGCCGCCCTGATCAACCAGGAGGGCGGTTCCACCCGCGCCTTGCTGCAAAAGGCCGGCGTGCGCGTGCCCACCCTGGTGTCCGGCTTGCAGGCTGCCATGAACCGGCTGTCCAAGGTGGAAGGCACCGGCGGCGAGATCCAGCCCTCCAAGGAACTCATCAATCTGTTCAACCTCACCGACAAGGAGGCCAGCAAGCGGGGCGACCAGTACATCGCCAGTGAGCTGTTCCTGCTGGCGGCGGTGGACGACAAGGGCGAGGCGGGCCGGCAGCTGAAGGAGAACGGCGCCACCCGCAAGGCGCTGGAAGCGGCCATCAGCGAGGTGCGCGGCGGCGAGGGGGTGGATAGCCAGGAGGCGGAAGGCCAGCGCCAGGCCCTGGGCAAGTACACCCTGGACCTCACCGAGCGCGCGCGCCATGGCAAGCTTGACCCGGTGATCGGCCGGGACGACGAGATCCGCCGCGCCATCCAGGTGCTGCAACGGCGTACCAAGAACAACCCGGTGCTGATCGGCGAGCCGGGGGTGGGCAAGACCGCCATCGTCGAAGGTCTGGCCCAGCGGATTGTGAATGGCGAGGTGCCGGAAACCCTCAAGGGCAAGCGGGTGCTGGTGCTGGACATGGCCGGCCTGCTGGCGGGCGCCAAGTACCGGGGCGAGTTCGAGGAACGCCTCAAGGCGGTGCTCAAGGAGGTGGCCCAGGACGAGGGCCGCATCATCCTGTTCATCGACGAGCTGCACACCATGGTGGGGGCCGGCAAGGCGGAGGGCGCCATGGACGCCGGCAACATGCTGAAGCCGGCCCTGGCCCGGGGCGAGCTGCATTGCATCGGCGCCACCACCCTGGACGAATATAGAAAGTACATCGAGAAGGACGCCGCCCTGGAGCGCCGCTTCCAGAAGGTGCTGGTGGACGAGCCCAGCGTGGAATCCACCATCGCCATCCTGCGCGGCCTGAAGGAGAAGTACGAACTGCACCATGGGGTGGACATCACCGACCCGGCCCTGGTCGCCGCCGCCGAGTTGAGCCACCGCTACATCACCGACCGCTTCCTGCCGGACAAGGCCATCGACCTGATGGACGAGGCCGCCAGCCGCATCAAGATGGAGATCGACTCCAAGCCGGAGGAGATGGACAAGCTGGACCGGCGACTGATCCAGTTGAAGATCGAGCGGGAGGCGGTGAAGCGGGAGAAGGACGAGGCCAGCAAGAAGCGCCTGGCCCTGCTGGAGGACGAGATCCGCAAGCTGGAGAAGGATTACTCCGACCTGGACGAGGTGTGGAAGGCGGAGAAGGCCACGGTCCAGGGTTCCGCCCACATCAAGGAGGAGATGGACCGGCTGCGCGGCGAGATGGCCGAGCTGCAACGGGCCGGCAAGTTCGACAAGGTGGCGGAGATCCAGTACGGCAAGCTGCCGGAGCTGGAGGCCCAGATGAAGCAGGCCGAGGCCGCCGGCGAGGGCAAGGTGGAGTTCAAGCTGCTGCGTACCCAGGTGGGCACCGAGGAGATCGCCGAGGTGGTGGCGCGCGCCACCGGCATTCCGGTGTCCAAGCTCATGCAGGGCGAGCGGGACAAGCTGTTGCAGATGGAAGAGCGCATCCACAAGCGGGTGGTGGGCCAGAACGAGGCGGTGCGCCTGGTGTCCGACGCCATCCGCCGTTCCCGGGCGGGCCTCTCCGACCCCAACCGGCCCTACGGCTCCTTCCTGTTCCTGGGCCCCACCGGCGTGGGCAAGACCGAGCTGTGCAAGGCGCTGGCGGATTTTCTATTCGACAGCCAGGACCACCTGATCCGCATCGACATGAGCGAGTTCATGGAGAAGCATTCCGTGGCCCGCCTGATCGGCGCGCCCCCCGGCTACGTGGGCTACGAGGAGGGCGGTTACCTGACCGAGGCGGTGCGCCGCAAACCCTATTCCGTGATCCTGCTGGACGAGGTGGAGAAGGCCCACCCGGACGTGTTCAACGTGCTGCTGCAAGTGCTGGACGACGGCCGCATGACCGACGGCCAGGGGCGCACCGTGGACTTCAAGAACACCGTCATCGTCATGACCTCCAACCTGGGCAGCCAGATGATCCAGCAGATGGCCGGCGACGATTACCAGGTGATCAAGCTGGCGGTGCTAGGGGAGGTGAAGGGCTATTTCCGCCCCGAGTTCATCAACCGCATCGACGAGGTGGTGGTGTTCCATGCCCTGGACGAGGCCCACATCGCCCACATCGCCCGCATCCAGCTGCAATACCTGGAAAAGCGCCTGGCCCAGATGGAGATGCGGCTGGAGGTGTCCGACGCCGCCCTGGCGGAACTCGCCAAGGCCGGCTTCGACCCCCTCTACGGCGCCCGCCCCTTGAAACGCGCCATCCAGGCCGAGATCGAAAATCCCCTGGCCAAGGAGATCCTGTCCGGGCATTTCGGGCCGAAGGACATCATCCGGGTGGATGTGGAGGACGGCCGGTTCCGCTTCGAGCATGTGATCGAGGCGGAGTAATTTTCATCATGCCGGAACCGGATAACGCCCGCGTCGACGCGGGCGTTATCCGGCCAAGGCAACAAGACTTTCCTTGTCGCTGGCGGCGAAGTACAGGAATTTCGCGCTTACCGGTTTATCTCAGCCGCGCCGACGTCGACTCAAGCCAAGGCCCGCGAATCCGAGTCCCAGTAACGCCAGCGTGGCGGGTTCGGGTACGGTCACACCGCCACCAATGGGAACGTTCGGAAGGAAGGCAACCCCCTGGGCTGTGACGTCCAGACCGCCGCTCAAGCCATTGCCGCCACCCAGTTCATCCGCGCAAATGCCGGAGAGCGTGTTCATTTCCAAGGTCACCGCCCCCGTATCCGCCAAGGCTCTGCCGCAAAGATTTGTTGCTTCGGTTTTCAGGGCGATGCTGGTGAGCGCGAGGATGTTGCCCATGAATTCAGTGTTTGTACCGATTGTCGCGGAGCTACGGACATTCCAATACACACCGGCGCCCGCACCGGTATTGATCACGTTCACAACCGAGTTGGACGAGGTGATCAGATCCGAATCCATCTGGAAAACCCAGGCCGCGTTGGCGTTGCCCTGACCGTCGAGTGTGAGCGCCCCAGATAAATTGGTCACTCCCGAATGAACGGTATAGACGCCCGGAAAAAGGATCCCTGCAAGGGTCAGGTCCGCTAATGTGATGTCGGTACCTATCCCCAGAGAATCAAGATTCAGTCTCGCGCTAGTGAGTTGGGCCTGAGCCGACAGTGCAAGCGGAGTATTTGAGTGGACCAGTCCTCCAGTCACCTGCCCGTCCGCCGTCGCTGTGCCTGAAACGGAGGAAAAGCCCGGGAGGGCGGTACCTGGCCAGACGCCGACATGTCCGTTGATGGTGCTGGTGGGAACATTGGTCACTGTCGTCGCGCCCAGCACCGTAAAGCTCTCCAGATCCGAACCCAGCAACGGCGTAGCCCACGCTGGCGCGACGCCGTAAAGTGCGCCGATCACGGCCAATGACAGAATCGACAAGTGTTTTGGCATTGCCATCGCAGATACTCCTGAATAGTTGTTGGTAACGGTCAAACCGGATACATCGATACCGTAAGAAAACAAAGGGATAGGACATCGAACCGCCTTCGATGCGTTGAGACTATGGGGCCGATGTGGTGGCGTCTGTACGGTGACGCACCTCGGCGCTGACAGTCGCTTGTGACAACTGCCCATGCCGACCAAGTTGACCGTCCAAACCAGGCCGCATTAGCGTGAAACAACCCCTTGATCTCCGGATGGGGGGGCGTAGCCCTCCAAAGCGAAGTCCTTGTACTTGATGAAGGTGAAGATGCCCGTCACCGCCGGGTTTGCCCGCGCCTGCTGCGGCGAATCTGGCGGTGAGCGACGCCGCCCTGACGGAACTCGCCAAGGCCGGTTTCGACCCGCTCTACGGCGCGCGCCCGCTGAAACGGGCGATCCAGGCCGAGATCGAAAATCCCCTGGCCAAGGAGATCCTGTCCGGGCATTTCGGGCCGAAGGACATCATCCGGGTGGATGTGGAGGACGGCCGGTTCAGCTTCGAGCATGTGATCGAGGCGGAGGCGGCTTGACCCGCTTTGGGCACGATGACATCCGCAGCAAGTCGGGCAGGTGATTTTCGTTCACCAGGGCCGCCTTGCCGTGGATGTGCAGCACTTTTTTCCGATTTGCGGATCACCCTGACGTGCTCGCTGATGTTTGTTGCCGCAGTGACGTCAACCTATACGTGATTGCTTTTCTCGGAACAGTTTGCGGCGTGACAACACCAACGCTACGCCGACCGCCAGCATGGCCGTGGTGCTGGGTTCCGGCACCGCGGCCATGCTGATTACACCTGGGGTACTGAAATCCAGCGCGAAACGGCTACCGTCAATGCCTGCTGGCAGTACTCCCAGCACGATTCCGTGATTGGTCAGTGTGCCCGTGTAGGAAATGAAGCTGGGCAGCGTTCCGCTCGTGAAGAAGGTCGGGTCACCGATGAAATTGATGGTTCCGTCCAGGATGACGTCGCCGTTGATGGTCAGGTGGTCGCTGAGGGGGCCGAGTTCGATGGTCAGGACGGAATCGTGGTCGAGCGTCAGCGACCCCAGGGTGAGGTTGCCCGGGCTGTTGCCTGGCGACAGGATGCCGCCGGCTAGCACATGGACCGCACCGACGACCTCACCGCTGCCACCGAGGGTGGCACCGGAGTTGACCTGGATGTCGCCGGAAAACCGGGTGTTGATGAGTAACTTGCCAGCGTCCACCGTCGACAGGCCGCCGAGGAAGCTGATGCCGCGCAGTTCCAGGGTGCCCTGCCCGAGCTTGGTCAAGCCGCCGTCACCTATGAGCGAGGCGCCGATACCAATGTTGTGATTGTTGCTGTCGATGAACGCGCCATTCGCATGGACGCTGACGTTGCTGACGTTGCGCAGAAAGTCCGACTGATTGGCGCTGGCGCGCACTATCCCGCCGTCGAGGATGATCGTTCCCTGGCGCTGGACGATTTGGCCGGTCTCCAAGACCCCGCGTCGACCCGGTGTTCCGTTCAGGTTCAAGTTGCCGCCCGCCCCGGCATTGGCGCCGGTGCCGACAAAGGTCGTCGGGCTCTTCACGATGCCGCCATCCCCGATCGTCAGTGTGCCGGTTCCGTTGTTGCCGATGTACAGGTCGCCGCCCACGGTCCAGGTCGAGGCGGTGCCGGTGGCGTTGACGCCTTTCACCTCGACGGTGCCCGTCGAACCGACGCCATAGCCGATCTGTCCGGTGGCGCTGCCGAGCTTGCCACCGTTGCGCACCACCAGATCTCCGGTGGCGTGCGTGCCGGGCAAGCCGGTCACGCCGTGGCCGACGACGAGTTCTCCGGTGTTCGTCCAAGTCGCGTTGTCCAGCGCGACGGCGCCCTTGGCGTGCTCATAGCGTCCGAGCACGGCTGACGCGCTGGTGACCATCGAGCCGTCGCCGATCAGCAATTGCCCGTCGCCGTTGAGGCCGACGAAGAGTCCGCCGGAGTTGGTCCACGTTCCATGGTTGAAGCTCGCGCTGGCGACGGAATTGGCGCCGTAGCCGATGTAGCCGTTCGTGTCCTTGATGGTTCCGCCATTGACGACGGTGAGTTGCGCCCCGGCATGGAAACCGACATGGAAGTCGCCGGTGTTGTTCCAGGTCGCGTTGTCGACGACGGCGGTGCCCAGCGTGCCGGTCAATGTGTCGGCGCTGCCGGAGCCGTAACCGATCGCGCCCGTCAGGTCGTTGACGATGCCGTGGTTCTCGATCGTCAGCGCGCCCAGCGTGCCGCCGTGGCCGACGCTGAACAGGCTCGTGTTTGTCCAAGTCGAGTTGTTCACATCGACCGCGCCGGTGCTGGTGCCACTGGAGATGAAGGTGTTCAAGGATTTGATGGTGCCGCCGTTCGTGAGCAACACGGTTCCCGCGCCGGGTCCGAAGCCGCTGCCGCCGACAGTGAACTGTCCGCTGTTGGTCCAGACCGATCGGTCCCCGAAGATATTTGGCGTGCCGTCGACGGTGATGATGCCGGCGGAACCCGATGCATACGCGAGTTGAACGCTGCCGCTGGAAACGGTCGCGCCGCCGCTGAGATTCACCTGCCCAGTGCCGCCATAGCCGATGACCATGTAGCCGCCGCCGAGCGATCCCAGCAGGAAATCCGGTGGTGTGCCGATCCTCACATCAATGACGCCGTCGTTTAAGAGCATGCTCGCCCCGGCGCCGGGCCTCGTGACCGTGACCGTGTCGCCGGGCGAGATCGTCGCGGAGTCGAGCGCGGACGGTATGCCGGTCGTCCATGTGTCGACATCGAACCATTCACCGCCATGCTTCGTGGCCGTGCTGTTGGCCCACGCCGGCGCGCTCAATAGTGTTATGGCCGCAGTGGCCGCCAGCATTTTTCCTTTGATCCTTGCCGGGGGGCGCGGGGTCCGCCATTTGTTCAAATTGACATGGTCGTCGATAGGAACAAGTGCTTCATTCCACCGACGGACAGCCAGGCCATGAAATTCTCGGTTCGCCATCGTTATTTACCTCCTAATAGTAATTTTCGAGCGATATGGGCCCCGGGGATTTCAATAAGCTGGAGCGAAGTGCGGTACGGAGCCGTTGTCTCGAACCTTATTCCTGTCTTGTCTGGATTGGCTAAATAAATACTTGGCGGATGAATACTCGCGTGTTGTTCCGGTGTTCATCTAAACGGTTAGTGTTCGGCGTGGCCGCTCAAGCGCGCCATCCAGCAGCGCACCGAGAATCCGCTGGCGAAGGAAATCCTCTCCGGCCACTTCGGCCCCAAGGACATCATCCGGGTAGACGTCGGGACGAGATCCGGATGCAGCCCCTAGCTCTCCGAGCTAGGGGCTTTTTCTTGGGATGGCCTCGGGTACATGGCCCTGCTTCAGGAGCCCTAACTCGTCGGAAACAGGAACCATGCTCATCTATAGTTGACTAAAGCACTATGTCTTTATCTGTGCAAGGAGACATCCCATGAGCCTGCCTTTACCCGACACCCCCTATCTGAACGAACTGGAATCCGGTCCCTGGCCTTCGTTTGTCAGCGGCCTGAAGCGCTTGGCGGCGGACAACCCCATGATGGGGGATCTGCTCAGCCATCTGGAGCATTCCTACGAGACCCGCACCGGTTACTGGAAGGGCGGCACGGTGGGGGTGATCGGCTACGGCGCCGGCATCATTCCCCGCTTCACCGAACTGAAAAATCCCGACGGCACGCCCAAGTTCCCGGAGGCGGCGGAGTTCCATACCTTCCGGGTGCAGCCGCCGGCCGGCATGCACTACACCTCGGACCTGCTGCGTGATCTGTGCGACGCCTGGGTGGATTCCGGCGGCTCCGGGCTGATCGCCTTCCACGGCCAGTCCGGCGACATCATGTTCCAGGGCATCAAGAGCGAGAACGTGCAGAAGGCCTTCGACCGCCTCAACGCCCTGGGCTTCGACCTGGGCGGCGCCGGCCCGGCCCTGCGCACCTCCATGTCGTGCGTGGGCTCGGCCCGTTGCGAGATGTCCAACTACGACGAGGCCCGGGCCCTGCGCACGGTGATCAACCGCAACCTGGACGACATGCACCGGCCGTCCCTGCCCTACAAGTTCAAGTTCAAGTTCTCCGGCTGCCCGAATGATTGCGTGAACGCCATCCAGCGTTCCGACATGGCCACCATCGGCATGTGGCGCGACAACATCCAGACCAACGAGGCGATCTCCAAGGAATGGATGGCCGACCACGGCATGGCGGATCTGGTGAACATGGTGGTGAGCCTGTGCCCCACCCATGCCATCACCCTGCGCGAGCATGCCGAGGCCAAGGCCGAGCACGAATCCGTGCTGCGGGTGGCCTTGGATACCGACCTGGTGATCGACAACCACAACTGCGTGCGCTGCATGCATTGCCTGAACGTCATGCCCGGCGCCCTGCTGCCCGGCAAGGACAAGGGCGTCACGGTGCTGATCGGCGGCAAGGGCGTGCTGAAGATCGGCGCCAGCATGGGCACCGTGATCATCCCGTTCATGAAGCTGGAAACCGACGCGGACTTCGAGAAGCTCAACGACCTGGCGCGCAGCGTGCTGGACTTCTTCGCCGAGAACGCCCTGGAGCACGAGCGCACCGGCGAGATGATCGAGCGCATCGGCCTGGTCAACTTCCTGGAAGGCATCGGCCTGGAGGTGGACCCGCGCATGATCATGCATCCCCGCACCAATCCCTACGTGCGCACCGACGGCTGGGACGAAGAGGCGGTGCGCTGGTGGGAGCGCAAGAGCGCCGAACTGGAACAACAGCCCGAGCGGCGCGCCGCGTGAGGCTGGCGCCCATGGCCTGGGCTCACAAGGCTAGTGCGTCCCCGGCGTGACAAGTCGCGGCAAAACAAGAGGCCTCCTTGCGGAGGCCTCGCTGTTTGTGGGGATGGCTGGCTTCAGTACTGGTCGGCCAGCCAGCCGTCCAGGCGGGTGCATGCCTTTTCGTTGGGCGTCATGGAGGCTCGATCCAGCATGGGGGTGTAACAGAGGTAGTGATTGCCCTCGTCGTCCTCCAGGTTGCGCAAGGGCATCTCGCCCAGGGTTTCATAGCCCCGCGTATCCATCATGACGAACTGGTATTCGTCCCCCACGCAGATCTCCAGCTTGCCGCCGTTGCCTTCGCCGTATTTGGCCCACCAGGTGTCCGGGTTGGCGCCGTCGTAGTAAGGGGACTCGCTGCTGGGGTGGTGCCAGGCCATGATGGTGGGGTCTTGCATCTGGTTTTCCCGGGCAATCCCCTTGGCCAGGAGACTGGCACTTTGGAAATTCAGGGCATCGCCGTGATAGTCGATATGGATATTTCTCATCTTGCTGCCTCTCTAAAGTTCGGGAAGATCGATGGCTGAGAAGGCGGTGGAATCTCCGCGTCCTCCCATTCCTGTATAGACCAATGCTTGACTAAACAAGTCAACAAATGGACGGGCGGCTTGCCGGACATCGGTCCATCTGTTTCCATGGCGGCATTACCCCGCGCGGAGTTGCCTTGTCCCCAGTGCTTCCCCTCAATCCGACCGCCTGGCTATTGGGCCTGTGGCTGCTGCTGTGGGCCGCCTTGTCCGGGGCGGAGGTGGCCGTGCCAACCCTGCATGCCCGGGTCACGGACCAGGCCGGCCTGCTCGACGCCGCCACGGTCCAGGCCCTGGAGGCCAAATTAAGCGCGCTGGAACAGGCCAAGGGCAGCCAGATCGCCGTGCTGATCGTGCCCACCACCCAGCCGGAAACCGTGGAGCAATACGCCCTGCGCGTGGCGGAGGCCTGGAAGCTGGGGCGCAAGGGGGTGGACGATGGCGCGCTGGTGCTGGTGGCCAAGGCGGATCGCACCCTGCGCATCGAGGTGGGCTATGGCCTGGAGGGGGTGATCCCGGACGCCGTGGCCAAGCGCATCATTGCCGAGATCATGGTGCCCCGCTTCCAGGCCGGCGATTACCCGGGCGGCATCCAGGCCGGGGTGGATGCCCTCATCGGCCTGGTGCAAGGCGAGCCGCTGCCCGCGCCCAAACAGGCTAGGCGCGGCGGCCAGAGCGGTATTGATTTTCTGGAGAACACCCTGCCCGTGGCCATGCTGTTCATCTTCGTGGTGGGCGGCTTGTTGCGCGCCGTCCTGGGGCGCTTTCTCGGCGCCGGGGTGGCGAGTGGCGTGGCCTTCTTCGGCGCCTGGCTGCTGTTGGGAAGCTTGCTCACCGGTCTGGTCATCGCCCTGGTGGTGTTCCTGTTCACCCTGATGGGGGGGCGCGGGATTGGTGGCCGCGGCATGGGTGGCGGTTTCGGCGGTGGAGGTGGGTTCGGCGGGGGCGGTTTCAGTGGGGGTGGCGGCGGCTTCGGCGGCGGCGGTGCCTCCGGGCGTTGGTAGGGGAAGGACATGGCCTTGGTACGCATCCTGCGACATCTGTTCCATCCCGACTGGCTGACGCGGCGGGCCTTCTCCCGGGCGAGCCTGGTG
>JBGSHR010000224.1:0-1793 GCA_041752155.1 Thiobacillaceae bacterium
CGGCGCCAAGACCGAGGTGGCCAAGGCCCTGGGCTCGGAACTGCGCGTGCCGGCCCGGGCCGAGATCGTCCTGGAGGGCGTCATCCATCCCGATGAAACCGCCCTGGAAGGCCCGTTCGGCGACCACACGGGCTACTACAACGAGCAGGAGACCTTCCCGGTGTTCACCGTGGAGCGCATCACCCTGCGCCGGGACGCCATCTACCACTCGACCTATACGGGCAAGCCGCCGGACGAGCCGGCCATCCTCGGCGTGGCCCTCAACGAGGTGTTCGTGCCCCTGCTGCAGAAGCAGTTCCCCGAGATCACCGACTTCTACCTGCCGCCGGAAGGGTGCAGCTACCGCATGGCGGTGGTGAGCATGAAGAAGCAGTACCCGGGCCACGCCAAGCGGGTGATGTTCGGGGTGTGGTCCTTCCTGCGCCAATTCATGTACACCAAGTTCATCCTGGTCACCGACGAGGACGTGAACGTGCGCGACTGGAACGAGGTCATGTGGGCCCTGACCACCCGCGTCGATCCGGCCCGGGACACCCTGCTGGTGGAGAACACCCCCATCGACTACCTCGACTTCGCCAGCCCGGTGTCCGGCCTGGGCAGCAAGATGGGCATCGACGCCACCAACAAGTGGCCGGGGGAAACCACGCGCGAATGGGGCACGCCCATCGCCATGACCGACGCGGTGAAACAGCGGGTGGACGCCCTGTGGGGCGCCCTCGGCCTGGATTGAGCGGGATGCCACGCCGGGGCCGGACAGGAAAAACCTGGCCCATCCGGTGAATAGTTGATTACAATGGTCGGGTATTTTTTAACGGAGCAAACCATGCCCTCAGAACTGCACGCCGCCGCCCAGGCTGGCAATACTGATGAAGTCCTGCGCCTGCTGGCCGCGGGCAGCGATATCGACAGCCCCAACGAGGAAGGCGCCACCGCCCTGCATCTGGCCGCCCACCAGGGACACCTGGCCACGGTCCAGGCCCTGCTGGGCGCCGGCGCCAACGCCAACGCCAAGGACAGCAACGACTGGACCCCGGTGTTCAAGGCCGCCTACAACCACGAGCTGGACTGCGGCTACGCCCCCGTGGTGCAGGCCCTGGTGGATGCCGGCGCCGACGTCAACGCCCGCATCTTCTACGGCCTGACTCCCTTGATGCTGGCCGCCGGCGCCGGCGAGGCGGCGGTATGCGCGGTGTTGCTCAGTGCCGGCGCCGAGGTGAAGGCGGAGAACGACGGCGGCCTGACCGCCTTGAAGATGGCCAAGGAGCGCTTCTTCGTCGACGTCATCAACCTGCTGCACGAGGCCGAAGGCTACGTCATGGAGACGGAGGGCACCTCCTGCGCCAGCGGCACGCGCAAAGGCCCGCCCAGCGAGGCCCAGGTGGTGAACTTCATCAAGCGCCCCCACTGATCGGGCCTGTCCCTAGCAAGAAAAAGCGCCGCGACCGCGGCGCTTTTGCTTTGGGCTACCGGGAATAAGCACCCGGCGGCCGGCCAATCATGGGGACGACGCCTCGCCCTCCTCTTCACCCAGGTGCGCCGTCCATTCGCGCCACACCGCCCAGGCCACGGCCAGGACGATGGGGCCGATGAACAGTCCCACCAGGCCGAAGGCGAGAAGACCGCCCAGGACGCCGAACAACACCAGCAGGAAGGGGATGGCGCCGACGCTGCTGATGAACATGGGGCGCAGCACGTTGTCGATCTGACTGACCACGGCGCCGCCCCAGAGCCAGACGCCGATGGCCGCCCCGGTCTCGCCCTGAAGCAGCAGCCAGGCACCGGCACCGCCCCAC
>JBGSHR010000225.1:0-6705 GCA_041752155.1 Thiobacillaceae bacterium
ACGGGCAGGCGATCACCAGCACCGCCACGGCCGGGATCAGGCTGGCGGTGAACACGCCGCTGACCAGCCACCAGCCGGCGAAGGTGAGGAGGGCGACGGCGATCACCGCCGGCACGAATACCCCGGAGATCTGGTCGGCCAGCTTCTGGATCGGCGCCTTGGAGCCCTGGGCCGCCTCGGTGAGGCGCACGATCTCCATGAGCTGGGTATGGGCCCCCACGCCCACGGCGCGGATCTTGAGCATGCCGTCCAGGTTCTGGGTGGCGGCGTAGGCCTGGGCCCCCGGTTGTTTGTTCACCGGCAGGCTCTCGCCGGTGAGCAGGCTTTCGTCCACGCCGGAAGCGCCTTCCAGCACCTCGCCATCCACCGGGATGCGCTCGCCGGCCCGCACCAGCACCAGATCGCCGGGCAGCAAGCGGGCGACGTCCACCTCTTCCAGCAGGCCCGCCCGTTCCACTCGGGCGGTGCGGGGCTGGAGCCCCACCATCTGCTCGATGGCGGCGGAGGTGCGGGATTTGGCCCGGGCCTCCAATAGTTTGCCCAGGCGCACCAGAGTCACCACCGCGGCGCTGGCCTCGAAATAGAGCTGGCCGCCCGGATCGAACAGGATGGTGACCACGCTGAACAGGTAGGCGGCCGTGGTGCCCAGCACCACCAGCACATCCATGTTGGCGCCGCCGCCGCGCAGGCTCTTCCAGGCGCCGGTGTAGAAGCGCCAGCCGGCCCAGAATTGCACCGGCGTGGCCAGCAGCCATTGCAGCCAGGGCGGCATCCATGTCACGTGTGTCTCGCCGCCGAGCATGGCCCCCATCTGGGCCAGCAGGGGCAGGGTGAACAGGGCGGATATGACGAAGACCCGCAATTCGTGGGCGTATTCCGCCGCCTTGCGCGCCTTCTCCTCGGCCCGGCTGGCCTCGGTGATGGGGCTGGCGGAGTAGCCCGCCCGGTTTACCGCCGCCGTCAGCGCCGCCGGGTCCACCAGGCCCGGTTGGTAGCGCACCCGGGCCTTCTCCGTGGCCAGGTTGACCCGAGCCTCCACGCCTGGCAGCTGGTTCAACACTTTTTCCACCCGGGCGGAGCAGGAAGCGCAGGTCATGCCGCCGATGGCCAGGTCCAGGGTCTGAGTCGGTACGGAAAAACCGGTCTTGGCCACCTGCTGGACGATGGCCTCGGGGGTGACCAGGGCGGGGTCGTATTCCACCCGGGCCTTCTCAACGGCCAGATTCACATTCGCGGCCACGCCCTCCAGGCGGTTCAGGTTCTTCTCCAGGCGCGCAGAGCAGGAGGCGCAGGTCATGCCGGCGATGGGAATCTCGAGGACTTTGCGGGTGGGAAAGGGGGGGGAGGACATAAGGCCGTATGCGGGTGCGGAGTCCGGATGATATGCCAGAGGTCCAGTTCAGAGCCTCGAGTCGAGGATTCGTTCCAGCCGCGCTCAGGGGTGGTCACAAGGCCTGGCAGCCGCTACGCTCAAGGAAATTACGAGGAGACAACATGAAGCCCTGGCTCATCGCCTTGCTGCTGTTCGTCATGTCCGCCGGTGCGCTGGCGGCGGAAACCCCGGCCGAGCATGCCGCCAAGGGCGCCTATCTGGGCGCCAAGTCCACGGAATACCCGGCTTGGTTCAAGGAAAGCTTCCTGGACCTGCGCGACGATCTGGCCGAGGCCGGGAAACAAGGGCGGCGCGTGATGCTCATGTTCACCCAGGACAATTGCCCCTACTGCAATCTGCTGGTGGAACGGAACCTGTCCCAGCGCGACACCGAGGCCTTGCTGCGGGACAAGTTCGAGGTCATCGCCCTGAACATGTGGGGTGACCGGCCGGTGACCGGGGTGGATGGCCATGTCCTGTCCGAGAAGGCCTTCGCCAAGTCCCTCAAGGTCCAGTTCACGCCCATCTTGGTGTTCTTCGACGAGGCGGGCCGGGTCATCCTGCGGCTCAACGGCTATGTGCCGCCGGCCCGCTTCAAGGTGGCCCTGGACTGGGTGGCGGAGCACCGGGAAAAGCAGCAGCCGTTCCGCGACTATGTGGCCGCCCGGGAAGGCGCTGGGAGCGAAGCTGCCGGAAAAGGCGAGCTCATCGCCGAGGATTTCTTCCTCAAGTCCGCCGCCGACCTGCGCCGCCGAGGCAAGGCCGCCCGGCCCCTGGCCGTGTTTTTCGAACAGAAGGACTGCCCGGATTGCGAGACCCTGCACCGCCGCGTCCTGGCCGATCCGGAGCTACGCGTACTCTTGGCGCGTTTCGACAACGCCCAGCTCGATCTGTGGTCCCGGGCGCCCATAACGACCCCCGACGGCCAGCGCACCACGGCCCGGGACTGGGCCCGGCAACTGGATGTGAAATACGCCCCCGGCATCGTCCTGTTCGATAGCCGGGGCAAAGAGATCATCCGCTGGGAATCCTCTTTCCGCGTGTTCCACACCGTCGGCATGTTCGACTACGTCCTCTCCGGCGCCTGGCGCCAGGAGCCGGAATTCCAGCGCTACCTCTCCAGCCGCGGCGACCGCATCCGCGAAACCGGCCGCGCCATCAACATCTGGCGCTACGCCGATGAGCCGGTCACCCCCAAGCCCTGAATCCGCTTATCCGGCCCTGGCCCATGCTGAAACACCCCGAGGGTGGGGGCATCCATCGCTCCAGAGGCCAATGCGGCAAATATCCGCTTTCTAATCATGGGCAGGGGGATGGGCATGTCCTCTGGACACCGCATCAATCCTGGCGACTTGTCGGCCCATTAAAAGCGCAGTACAACTCGGCAAAACACACTAGATATTAAAACCAGGGAGGTCTATATGGACGAAGAGCCAGGAAATGGCGTCAGTCCGGCTGTGCATGCCGGCATAAGCCAGAAAATCACCGCCGGCCAGCCCGGCAGCAAGCGTTATCTGGAGCAATACGGCAACGCCCTCGTTTGCGTGCGCTTCCGTGTCCACCCACATACCGCCAAGCGCTACACCACTGTGGAAATTGTCGTGGACGAAGGGCAACGCGCCACATATGCCCAGCCGGACATCCTCGATCTGGATGAAATCGTCGCCGTGGGTATTCACTTCACGGAAACCGAGCTCAAGAACAAAGCCCAAGTGGCCGGCGCTCGCTGGGATGCCGAGCGCAAGGTCTGGCTGCTTTCCCTGCGCATCGCCCAACATCTGGGATTGCACGGCCGGGTGAGACGCTTGCTTAAATGAGCGATTTTTTTGTCGGGGCGGGGCGCATGGCGCGCCGCCGCTTGTCCCCACTCAAGTGGTGGCTTTAGTCCACGTCATAAATTCATCTGTTCCAGGTATGCTCCGCGCGAACAAATAACTGGCAACGGAGAGCCTATGCAACCCAGCATCCTACGTAACGTGTTGTTCGCCTTTCTGGGTACCGGGGTGCTCATGGCCAGCGCCTTTCCCTTCTATGCCTCGTTCTTCGTGGAGTGGAAGCCGGGCATGCTCACCTGGTTCGTGCTGGGTTGCGTGGTGGCGGGATTGATCATGGGGGCGTTCAACTACGCGGTGATGAACTGGGTGCTGGTCACCAAGCTCAAGCGTATCTCCCAGGTGGCGGGGGCCATCGCCAAGCGCGACCTGACCTTTACCTGTGCCATGCGGAGTGACGATACCCTGGGCGAGATCATCGATAACTTCAATCAGATGGCCGAGGCCTTGCGCGAGTTGATCCGCCATACCTCCAAGCTCTCCGACGGGGTGCGTGGCGATGCCACGGCCATGAATGCCCAGGCCGACCATATCCATCATCTGGTGGATGAACTGGCCGGCCGCACGAGCCAGATCGATGCGGCGGTGATGGCCCTGGACGGCGCCATCGGCGAGATCTACGCCCGGGCGGAACATGCCTCCGGCCAGGCCCAGGAGGCGGGGCGCGTGGCCCTGGATGGGGTGAGCCTGGCGCGCGAGAGCCTGGCCGGCATGGAGCGCGTCCATTCCACCGTCAACGAGGCCACGGATTTCGTCCAGCGCCTGGGCAAGAGCTCCGAGGAGGTGGGGGCCATCGTCTCGGTCATCAAGGCGATTGCCGACCAGACCAATCTGCTGGCGCTCAACGCGGCCATCGAGGCGGCCCGAGCCGGGGAGCAGGGCAGGGGCTTCGCGGTGGTGGCGGACGAGGTGCGCAAGCTGGCGGAAAAGACCACCGAGGCCACGGCCCAGATCGGCGCCATGATCCAGAACATCCAGAGCGAGACGCGCCAGGCGGTGACGGCCATCAACAACGGCATGAACGAGGCTTCCACCGGGGTGGAGCATGCCCAGAACGTGGGCCAGTCCCTGGAGCGCATCGCCGCCGAAGTTTCCGGGCTTTCCTCCAGCGTGCGGGAGATCAGCGGCGCCACCGGCCAGCAGCGCGCCGCGGTGGATCAGGTGCGCGGCAACGTCCAGGCAATCTCCAGTCTCAACGACCAGACCTTGGATGACTCGGAACAAGGGGTGGCCTTGGCCAAGTCGCTGGCTTCCCAGGCGGGTTCCCTGGACGCGGCGGTAAAGTCTTTCAATCTGGGCTGAGCTGGTTGGGCTGAACTGACGGTCCCGGGCTGGCCGAAGCGCCCGAACCGGGTGGCAAGCACGGGTTCCGTCCTGTGTCGCGATACTCAGACCGGCAGGAAGAACCCGTTGTGGCGTGGATTCGTCGGCGCGGATGGGTCTGAAAGGCCGCCGGCCTGTGCCGACATGAGCGGCCTTTCAAGCCTCATCTGAACGCATTCCCTTACTGGCAGACCTGCTGCATGTTGAAGGCGAGCAGATTGGTGCTGTTGATGCCGTCCATGCCCAGGTTCACCAGGTCATGCAAGGCTTTGGTGGGAAGTGGGGTGATGCCGATCAGTTCGGTCGGGCACTTGAAGGTGAGGACCACCAAGGGCTTTTCTCCGGTCGGATAGACAGTCTTGAGCACCGGTAGGATCGATTGTCCGCTCGGGGGCATGCTGGGCAGGGCCATCTTCACGTCCTTGATGAGTTGGCCGATCGATTTCATGGGGTCCGGCGGGGTGAATTGCGGATGGTTGGCGAGATAGGGATTCGCCTGGGGCGCAGGGGCGGTCTGGGCAGTCTGCTGGGCATGGTCGACCGGGACCAGCGACACGGCGCTTTCTCCTTGCTGTGCCGGTAGGGCGGCGGCCACGGCTACCACGGGAACGGCCAGGGTGGTCGCTGTCACCGCTTTATGCAGTTTGGCGCTGGGCTTCTTGATCAACACGTTCTTGGTCTGTTTCTTCGCTACCGGTTTGCTCCAGGCGGTGCCGGCTTGGCAAAGGGCGAAGGAAGAGAGGAGGACACAACTCAATAAATAGGTCGATGGCTTCATGTAGAAGTCCTTTCGTATGAGTGATTTCGATGTCACTTTTTCAAGCTATTCCTCTAGTCGGGGGTGCGTCAACATAAGTTCACCGACTGGTATAAGACACCTAGACCTTTGTGTCTTGAATGTTATTCGATGTGGCCGCCTTGCTACGCCAGATTTGTGGTCAATCGGGTACGAGTGATCACAAAGTAACCAAATATATCCAAATACATATAAACAATATTTCCACTATTGCACCGTTTTGTGTGCGGGGAAATTACGTAACAAATTGATTCTTAATCGGTTGTAGTTGGATATCAGCGCTGGCACGGTTCTTGTAATAGGAGTGACGCCATTCCCATCCCGATACCGGGAGCACGAATGCCTTCAATCCGAACGACAGGAGACCGATCCATGGTGGAGACCTTCTACGAGGTGATGCGGCGGCAGGGCATCACCCGCCGCAGCTTCCTCAAGTTTTGCAGCCTGACCGCCGCCTCCCTGGGCCTGGGGCCGTCCTTCGTGCCGCGCATCGCCCATGCCATGGAAACCAAGCCGCGCACGCCGGTGCTGTGGCTGCACGGTCTGGAGTGCACCTGCTGCTCGGAATCCTTCATCCGTTCGGCCCATCCCCTGGCCAAGGACGCGGTGCTGTCCATGATCTCCCTGGACTACGACGACACCCTCATGGCCTCGGCGGGCCATCAGGCGGAAGCCATCCTGGAAGAGGTGATGGCCAAGTACAAGGGCAACTACATCCTGGCGGTGGAGGGCAACCCGCCCCTGAACCAGGAGGGCATGTCCTGCATCATCGGCGGCAAGCCCTTCGTCGAGCAGTTGAAGCGGGTGGCCAAGGACAGCAAGGCCATCATCTCCTGGGGCTCCTGCGCTTCCTGGGGCTGCGTCCAGGCGGCCAAGCCGAACCCGACCCAGGCCACGCCGGTACACAAGGTCATCACCGACAAGCCCATCATCAAGGTGCCGGGCTGCCCGCCCATCGCCGAGGTGATGACCGGCGTCATCACCAACATGCTCACCTTCGACCGCCTCCCGGAGCTGGACCGCCAGGGCCGGCCGAAGATGTTCTACGGCCAGCGCATCCACGACAAATGCTATCGCCGCCCCCACTTCGACGGCGGCCAGTTCGCCGAGGCCTGGGACGACGAAGGCGCGCGCCGCGGCTACTGCCTCTACAAGATGGGCTGCAAGGGGCCCACCACCTACAACGCCTGTTCCACCATGCGCTGGAACGACGGCGTGTCCTTCCCCATCCAGTCCGGCCACGGCTGCATCGGCTGTTCCGAGGACGGTTTCTGGGACAAGGGCGGCTTCTACGAGCGGGTCACCGACATCAAGCAGTTCGGCGTCGAGACCAACGCCGACAAGGTGGGCGGCGCGGCCCTGGGCGTGGTGGGCGCGGCGGT
>JBGSHR010000226.1:0-1741 GCA_041752155.1 Thiobacillaceae bacterium
ATACCGGCCGACGCCATCCTGCTGGACATCCAGATGCCGGGCATCAGCGGCCTGGAAACGGCGCGCCACATCAGCGTGCTACCCGATCCGCCCGCCATCATCTTCGTCACCGCCTACGACGAGCACGCCTTGCGCGCCTTCGAGCTGCGCGCCGTGGATTACCTGCTGAAGCCGGTGCGGCTGACCCGCCTGAAAGAGGCCTTGTCCCGGCTGCAACCGCTTAACTCGGACACCGCCCAGACCCTGGCGCCCCGGCGCACCCGCTTCACCGTGCTGGAACGCGGGCGGGTCTGGCAGGTACCGCTGGAAGACGTGCTCTACCTGCGTGCCGAGTTGCGCTACGTCACCGCCCGTACCCGCGAACGGGAATACCTGCTGGACGAATCGTTGGTGAAGCTGGAAGAAGAGTTCGAGCAGGAATTCGTGCGCATTCACCGCAACTGCCTGGTGGCGCGCCAACACCTGGTGGGTTTCCGCCGCGAGCAGGACGAAGGCGAGGGCCACTGGCTGGCGCTGCTGCGCGACTGGCCGGAACAACTGCCGGTATCGCGCCGCCAGATCCACGTGGTCAAGGCGTTTCGGGAACAGTAGCCGCGCCGCGCTTGCCGCGCACCGCGTTCACACCCTGGTCGATGGCCAGGTCCAGGTAATAGCCGTAATAGTCCACCGTGGTCAGACCCACCACAGGCTTGGCCAGGGCGACGCCCTTGCTGTCGAACACCATGACCGTGGGCGTCAGATACACGCCATGGGCGCCGGCGAATTGACTATGTTCCCGCTTGCGGCCGGCGAAGTCCTTCAGGCTCATGAAGCCGCCGGTATCCACCTTGCGCATCACCACCTTGCCCTGGTATTCCGCATTGCGGCTCATGGGGATCAGGAACTCGTTCAACACCGTCTCGCAGTAGGGGCAATGGGGACTGGAGAACATCACCAGCACCACGCCCTGCTTGGCCTTGGCCAGGGCCGCGTCCATCTGCAAATCACGGGCATAAGGCACCCCCTCTTCCGCTGCCCAGGCGGCCTGGAAGGCCCATGCTACAATCGCCAGCACCCATGCAACACCTTGTTTCATTTGCCGTTTTCCTCGTGATTTCAAGGAATTCTAAGCACATGCCCCCCTCCACCCAATAGTCCTTCTGTCCCCATCATTCACACCATGCCGAAAAAGATCGTCATCGCTACCCGCGAAAGCCAGCTTGCCCTCTGGCAGGCGGAACACGTCAAAGCCCGCCTGATCGCCCTGCACCCCGGCCTGGAAGTGGAACTCCTGGGCATGACCACCCAGGGCGACCAGATCCTGGATTCCCCCCTCTCCCGCATCGGCGGCAAGGGCCTGTTCGTGAAGGAGCTGGAGGTGGCCATGGCCGAGGACCGCGCCGATCTGGCCGTGCATTCCATCAAGGACGTGCCCATGGACCTGCCGGAAGGCTTCGAGCTGACCGCCATCTCCCAGCGCGAAGACCCCCGCGACGCCTTCGTCTCCAACCACTACGCCAGCCTGCGCGACCTACCCGTCGGCGCCGTGGTGGGCACCTCCAGCCTGCGCCGCCAGGCCCAGTTGCGCGCCCTGTTTCCCCATCTCGACGTGGACACCCTGCGCGGTAACGTCAACACCCGCCTGCGCAAGCTGGATGAAGGGCAATACGCCGCCATCATCCTGGCGGCGGCCGGCTTGAAACGGCTGGGCTTCACGGACCGCATCCGCGCCGCCCTGGCGCCGGAGGAAAGCCTGCCCGCC
>JBGSHR010000227.1:0-2477 GCA_041752155.1 Thiobacillaceae bacterium
TGGATCAAGGCATTGGAACTCCACGGCTACGTCGTGAAGCTTTCCGCTGCTTGATCCGCGCAGTTGTTTCATTTGCTTCCTGGCCTCGGCGCGAGTGGGAGAAGTGTTGGCATTGGGCTATTGGCTTTCACGGTAACGTGAGAGTAATAGGGGACAGACCACAATTTTGATGCCTCATGTAACGCCCCCAGAACAAGGAATCGATAGCATGGGCTTGAGCATGTCATGCGTCGGCATTTCCGGTCTCCCTGATTTTTTCGGCAATCTACGCCGTTCCGGCACAAACCGGCAAGCCAGACGGCTCTTATAAACGCTGAACAGGCGGAAAGGGGTCATAGTCCCATGGCACTAAGTTAAGACTGGGTGGCGAGCAAAGCCACTGTATTGCTCCCTCTCCCGCAGGCGGGATAACCAGCGACTTGGGGGCTTTGCCCCCTAGTCGAATGGTTAGTAGTTCCATCAGAGGCTTGGGGTCAACGTCATCGAAGATGGGAGGGTGGTTCCACCATCGCCACGCTTGCCAAGTCCCTCATCCCCAGCCCTTCTCACCTGCGATGACGATGTCCCGCCTGCGGGAGAAGGGAGAAAAGCACGGCTGGCCTTAACTTAGCGCCATTGGTAGCGCCATTGGGGTCAGAGCGCCATTGGGGTCAGAGTCCCATGGCGCTAAGTTAAGGCTCCGAGGCAAGCACGGATGCCGTTTTGCTCCCTCTCCCGCAGGCGGGAGAGGGTTGGGGTGAGGGAGTATCTACCATGACCACACTTGCCAAGACCCTCATCCCCGGCCCTTCTCCCGCCTGCGGGAGAAGGGAGAAAGACGAATGTCGGCCTTAACTTAGCGCCATGGGGGTCAGAGTCGGTTTGTTATCCATGGAATCGCTCTCAGAAACAATTCGACCCCTTTGGCCTGAAAACAGTCTGCTGACGCCTTCCCAAGTGATGGTGAACAAGCTGCAAAGCGTGCCATGGGTAAAGATCGGTACGACATTCGGCCGGCTCGATGCCCAGATCGCGGGCGACACGCGCCAATGCGCTGCCGCCGTCCGATTGTGCGAAAGCCCGTCTCGCAGTGCGGCAACAGCTTGCGCAAGCCTTGGCCTGCGGCTCTTAGCCGTATCGCAAAAGAGATACATAATTCATGGAAACGGAGGATCTAATCATGGCCCATTCCACGATGCTGCACGTCCGGGTGGACGACGAAATCAAAGCACAAGCGAGCGAGGCGCTGGCAGCCATGGGGCTGTCTGTGTCGGATGCTGTTCGCATACTGCTCAAGCGCGTGGTCAACGACCAGGCCTTCCCGCTGGAACTTAAGGTGCCCAACGCTCAGACCCGTGCGGCGATGGAAGAAGCCCGCGCAATGGCGAAGGTCCGCGCCGCCCGTTTTGATTCTGCCGACGCCTTGATCGATGACCTCGAAAAAGCCCGCCAGCAATAAGCGGGCAGTGCCGCCCAAGGCGTGCGACTTCCTGCTGATCTACCGCCTCGATGGCAGCACCATCATCTTCGTGCGCGCGGGCACGCACTCCGGATTGTTCGAGGAATGAGCCATGGGCGGCCCAATACCACCTTGCTGATTTGCGTTGGCACACATGTAAACGAAAAGTCACGGGCCCACTTCACGCAATCTCGTCACATGCCGGCCACTTCACCCCATAAAATCCAGACTTCTCCTTGTGCAGAGCAACGCCATGACCACCTCGATTCAAGCTGAACTGCCCGATCAATTGGCTCGGCAGGGCCAGGAATTGATCAAGAACGGTTGGGTGCCTGACATGAACGCCTTGCTGACCGAAGCGCTACGACGCTATCTGGAGTCCCATCAGGAGGCGCTTGCCGAGGCCTTTGTACGCGAGGACGTACAGTGGGGCCTGCATGGTGGCGACTGATCACCCTGACTTGGTGATCGTGGATGCGGGGCCGTTGATTCATCTGGATGAACTGGGTTGCCTCGATTTGCTGAGGGATTTTTCCCGGGTACTGGTACCCGATGCCGTCTGGCGCGAGGTCGAGATGCATCGTCCCCACGCGCTGATCCTAGGTAATTTTGGCCTGGAGCGGATTGAACCGGGGGCGGCCGACCCACGTGTGGCGACGCTCTCACTGACCTTCACCCTGCACCATGGTGAGCGTGAGGCTTTGACGCTTGCCACACATTACCCAGATGCGATGTTTCTGACCGACGACACGGCAGCCAGATTGGCTGCCCAAACCCTCGCGGTACGAGTACACGGCACACTGGGCCTGATCATCCGCGCCGCGCGGCGCGGCCAGCGCAGCCGGGATGAAGTACTCGGCCTGCTGCGCGCCATCCCGATTCGAACGACATTGCACATCAAACCCGCGCTGCTGGACGAGGTCATCGCCCAGGTCAAAGTGCCCGGCCAGTAATCACACCCCATCCAGTCCACCATGTTCCTAGGCCTCGATTTCGGTACCTCCGGCGCCCGCGCCTGCGTCATCGCCCCGGACCCGCG
>JBGSHR010000228.1:0-3182 GCA_041752155.1 Thiobacillaceae bacterium
CGGGCGTCGAAGTCCGCCGGGTCCAGCCGCACCAGCACATCGCCCCGGGCCACATGCTGACCCTGGGTGAAGGGCACCGCCATCACCTGGCCGTCCACCCGGGACTTGAGGGTGACGCTCTCGTAGGCCTCGCCCCGCCCCACCACCGCCAGCAGCACCGGCATGTCCCGCGTCGTCGCCCGCGCCACGCTCACCGGCACCGGTGTCTTGGAGGCATCCTTCTTATGGGCCCCACCTTTATCGCGGCCGGGCAGGTAGAAATAGGCCGACGCGCCCACCAGGGCGAGGATCAGCAAGCTCAGGACGATCTTAGTCTTCAAGGGGGTCCGCCTGGATGAGGATGGGCACGGGGCTGCGATGCCACGTGATCATATTTCAATTCGCCCCGGGCGGCGCGGCGCGTTGCAGCTTGGCTTACCTGGATCAGGGAAGCCTGCCTGACGGCCGCGCTGTCGGCTGTGGTCGTCGTTTCGACGAGGCCGGATGGTGTCGGTTTGCAGCGACCATCGGTCTTGTGAGTAGGGCTTGAAGTTACTGGCTTATCAGGCTGGTGAGAAACCCTTATGAACCCCGGATTCCCAAGTATCGGGAAATTTTTTCGACGTCCTACAGGCGTCAAATCGTGCATTTCTCGCCTCCAGTCCTCGACCCCTAAATCTGAACACCCAATAAAAAACCCGGTGGGCGCACAACCCACCGGGTTTTCTTTACTTCAGGCCGGATCAGCTTAAAACGGAATATCGTCGTCCATCCCGCCGAAGCCGCCGCCACCCCCGCCGCCGCCGGAACCACTCGACTTGCCGGGGGGCGCGCTGTCCATGGGCGGAGCGTCGTAGTCGGCGGAGCTGCCGCCACCACCTCCGCCGCCGCCGCGGCTACCCAGCATCTGCATCGTGTCGGCGACGATCTCGGTGGTGTAGCGGTCCTGGCCGTCCTTGTCCTGCCATTTGCGCGTCTTCAGGCTGCCCTCGATGTACACCTGGGAGCCCTTCTTCAGATACTGGCCGGCGATCTCCGCCAGCTTGCGGAAGAAGACGATGCGGTGCCATTCGGTGGCTTCCCGTTTCTCGCCGCTGCTCTTGTCCTTCCAGGTGTCGGTGGTGGCGACGGTGACGTTGGTCACCGCTTCGCCGCTGGGCATGTAGCGCACTTCCGGGTCCTTGCCCAGGTTGCCGACGATGATCACTTTGTTGACCGAAGCCATTCAATGTCCTCCTTGTGAGAATTGCGATAACAGATGACGAATGCCTTCTTCGTCCCAACCGGTTTGGCTGACCTTGAGCAGTACGGAACCTTCTTCCGCCAGCACGGTGACGGCTTCCACGCCGGTAAACACCGTCAGCTTGGCGGCCAGGCGCTGGGCGGCGTCCCCGGACAATACGCCGACATGGAACATCTGGGTCTTGACCCGGGGCGGCGGCGTCATGCGCGCGGCCAGCACCAGCCACACCGCCATGAGCCCGGCGCAGAAAGCGAACACGGTGCCGAACCCCTGGTGCTGGGCCAGCCAGCCGCCCACCACGCCGCCGGTGAATAATCCTAGGGCCTGGGAGGTGTTGTAAACCCCCATGGCGGTGCCCTTGGATTCCGGCGGAGCGATCTTGGAGACCAGGGAAGGCAGGGAAGCCTCCAGCAGGTTGAAGGCGACGAAGTAGGCGAACAGGGCCGCCACCACGCCCCAGAACAGGTGCATGGTGAGGGCCAGGCCGATCTGGGCGGCGAGCATGAGGGCGATGGCGCCGACGAACACCTTTTTCAGCTCGCCGCGTTTTTCCCCATAAATAATCGCCGGCACCAGCAGCACCAGGGAACCCAGCAGCACCGGCAGGTAAACCTGCCAATGATGCTGGGCGTCCAGGCCGCCTTGCACCAGGGCGAAGGGCACCACGGTGAACATGGCCATCTGGGCCGCGTGCAGGGAGAAGATGCCCCAGTTCAGGCGCAGCAGCTCGGTGTTGCCCAGCACGTCCGGCAGCCGCGCCGGGCTGGCCTCGGCGTCCGAGTGGAAGGCGGTCTTGCCGGGATTGGGGGTGACGTACTTGATCACCAGGATGGCCAGCAGGCTCAGCACCCCGGTCATGGCGAAGATGCCGGGCACGCCGATCCAGCGGTAGAACGCCGGGCCGGCGGCCAGGGAGAAGGCGAAACTCAGGCCGATGGTGCTGCCGATCATGGCCATGGCCTGGGTACGTTTCTCCTCCCGGGTGAGGTCGGCCAGGAGGGCGGTGACCGCCGCCGAGATGGCGCCGGCCCCTTGGATGGCGCGCCCCAGCACCACCCCCATGAGGGTGTCGGCGCCGGCGGCGACGAAGCTGCCCAGGGCGAACAGGATCAGGCCGGCGATGATCACCGGCTTGCGTCCGTAGCGGTCCGAGGCCATGCCGAAGGGGATCATGAGCAGGGCCTGGGTCAGGCCGTACATGCCCAGGGCCAGGCCCACCATGGTGTGGTTCTCGCCCCCCGGCAAAGTTTGGGCGTAGAGGGCGAACACCGGCAGGATCAGGAACATGCCGATCATGCGCAGGCCGAAGATGCCGGCCAGAGAGGCGGCGGCACGACGTTCCGTGGAGGTGAGGGGGGATGCGGAGGCCAAGGCTTGGTGCGTTTTAGGGGACGGCGGATTTTACCAAGCGGCGAAGGCGATCAGGGGGAGCCGGGCAATTAATCTTCAATTTCTCACCACAGAGGCACAGAGACACAGAGAACACCGACAAAACAATGGCTTGTCATGACGCCGCCTCTTACCTGACAAGGGGCGGGGAGTTACGGCGTAAGCCCCTGCCTTTCCTCTGTGCCTCTGTGGTTCAACTCGGGTTTTCAGAAGCCGGCGCGGCGCCGAAATGCACCAGCAGGCGCGCCGGCAGCCAGTCCAGACTGCCCGGGAAACCACCCGAGACGAAGCCCACGTGGCCGCCTTCGGCCGGGAACTCCAGGGTCACCCGTTCGGACACCTCCGCCGCCCCGGGCAGCGCTGCCGCCGGCATGAACGGGTCGTTGCGGGCATTGAGCACCAGGGTGGGCACGCGGATGTAGCGCAGCCAGGGCTTGCTGGCGGCGCGCCGCCAATAGTCGTCCACGTCCTTGAAGCCGTGCAGGGGCGCCGTCACCAGGTCGTCGAAGCCGCGGATGGTGTCCACCGCCGCCAGCGCCTCCCGGTCGTACAGGCCCGGGAAGCGCGCCAG
>JBGSHR010000229.1:0-2802 GCA_041752155.1 Thiobacillaceae bacterium
GCGACACCGGCACCCGCGCCTATCTGGCGGTGCACGGCGGCTTCGACGTGCCCGACTACCTGGGCAGCAAGTCCACCTTCACCCTGGGCCAGTTCGGCGGCCACGCCGGGCGGACGCTGCGGGTGGGGGATGTGCTGCATATCCAGGTGGCGGACCACTCGCACACCGCCGCCACCCTGCCCCAGGCCCTGGTACCCGCCTACACCCACGCCTGGCAGATCGGCGTGCTCTACGGCCCCCACGGCGCCCCGGACTTCTTCACCGACGCCGACATCGCCATGTTCTTCGGGACAGATTGGGAAGTTCACTACAACTCCAGCCGCACCGGCGTGCGCCTCATCGGTCCCAAGCCGGAATGGGCGCGCAAGGACGGTGGCGAGGCGGGCCTGCATCCCTCCAACATCCACGACAACGCCTACGCCATCGGCGCCGTGGACTTCACCGGCGACATACCGGTAATCCTGGGCCCGGACGGTCCGAGTTTGGGCGGCTTCGTCTGTCCCGCCACCATCGTCCAGGCCGAGCTGTGGAAGATGGGCCAGCTGCGCCCGGGCGACACGGTGCGCTTCGTGCGTCTGTCCCAGGCCGAGGCGGAGCGCCTGGAGGCGGAACAGGACGCCGCAGTCGCCACCCTCACGCCCGCTTCCGTCGCCGGGAGCCTGAGCAGTGACGCCCTGGCCGAACCCATCCTGCACCGCACCCCCGCCAGCGAGAACCCCGTCGAGGTGGTGTACCGCCGCGCCGGCGACAAATACCTGCTGGTGGAATACGGCCCCCTGGTGCTGGACCTGAACCTGCGCTTCCGGGTCCACGCCCTCATGACCCGGCTGGAAGCGGACGCGGTGCCCGGCATCCTGGACCTCACCCCGGGCATCCGCTCCCTCCAGGTGCACTACGACTCCCGCGTCCTGCCGCTGGCCCGGCTCATGGACCTGCTTCTGGCGGCGGAGCGGCAACTGCCCGCCATCGACGACATGGAGGTGCCCACCCGCATCGTCCACCTGCCCCTGTCCTGGGACGACGCCGCCACCCGGCTGGCCATTGAGAAGTACATGCAGTCGGTGCGCAAGGATGCGCCCTGGTGCCCGAGCAACATCGAGTTCATCCGCCGCATCAACGATCTGGGCGGTATCGACGAGGTGAAGCGGATTGTTTTTGACGCCAGCTACCTGGTCATGGGCCTGGGGGACGTCTACCTGGGCGCGCCGGTGGCGACACCTATCGACCCGCGCCACCGCCTGGTCACCACCAAGTACAACCCGGCCCGCACCTGGACCCCGGAGAACGCCGTGGGCATCGGCGGCGCCTACATGTGCGTGTACGGCATGGAAGGCCCGGGCGGCTACCAGTTCGTGGGCCGCACCCTGCAGATGTGGAACCGCTGGCGGGATGCGGACAACGGCGCCCGGGAGTTCGAGGCCGGCAAGCCCTGGCTGCTGCGCTTCTTCGACCAGGTGCGCTTCTACCCGGTGAGCGAGGCGGAGCTGCTAAAGATCCGTGAGGATTTCCCCCTGGGCCGCTACCCACTGCGCATCGAGGAAACCACCTTCCGCCTCCGGGACTACAACCAGTTCCTCAGCGACAACGCCGAATCCATCGCCGCCTTCAAGACCAAGCAGCAGGCCGCCTTCGAGGCGGAGCGGGAACGCTGGCGAGAGAGCGGCCAGGCGGAATACGCCAGCGACCTCACCGTGGCCGAGGCCGGCGCCGACAGCGAGCTGGACCTGCCCGAGCATGGCCGCGCCATCGCCAGCCACGTGGCCGGCAACGTATGGAAGGTGGAGGTGGCGGAAGGGAGTGCGGTGAAGGCCGGCGACCCCCTGGTGATCGTCGAATCCATGAAGATGGAGTTCACCGTGGCCGCCCCCTGCGACGGCACCGTGTACAAGTTGTTCTGCCGGGAAGGCGGCCAGGTGAGCGCGGGCCAGGATCTGCTGGTGCTGGTGGCGGACCCCATCTGACCCCCCTCCCCCTCGGGGGAGGGACTGGGGGGGGAGGGGCTGGGGGTGAGGGAACGGCGTCGGCAACGGCAAGCCTCGCTCCCTCACCCCGGCCCTCTCCCAAGGGGAGAGGGGGCAAACCCACAGGATGCAGCCGAGGTAGCCCGGAGGAGCGCAGCGAGTCCGGGAATCGCTCCTACCCCCCCCGGACTCGCTTCGCTCCTCCAGGCTACATGACAGCGGGCGGAAACGAAATCCGCCCGGCAATGGACTAGGGCTGCGCCGGCAACAGGCTCACGTGGGCCGCGACGATGCGCCATCCCTCCGGGAAGCGTATCCACATCTGGGTTTGCCGGCCGGGCGGCTGGCCGGGCCGGGAGAACTCCGTAGTGGTGCAGGCGGCATCCTCGCCAAAGGTGGTGATGCGGGTCTGGTGCAGCGCGCGCGCCAGGTCCGAGGCATCCCGGGCCGCGCGAAAGGCGCGGATGGCCTCGATGCCATAGAGATTCTCGACCATCCCGTAGCGCACCACCCCCTCGCTGTGCCAGAAATGCGCATCCAGGGCGGACAGGTCGTTGTGTATCAAGGCCGCCTCGTAGTGGGCGAACACCGCTTCCACCTCCGCCCGCACGTGGGGCAGATTCAACTCGGCATGAACAATCATGGCTGCTCCCCGGGTGATTGACTGGTCGCCAGGCCCGCCTGTTCCAGGACCCAGGCGGCGCGCAGGCAGACGTCCTCGCGCCAGGGGGCGGCGATCAGCTGCACCCCCATGGGTAACCCGCCCTGGGGCCACAGGGGCGCCACCGCCACCGGCAGGCCGACGCAGGAGATGGGCTGGGTGAGCAGGCCCAGGTTGGGG
>JBGSHR010000230.1:0-13115 GCA_041752155.1 Thiobacillaceae bacterium
CCGCAACGAACTTCTCGCCACCATGGCCTGCCACGGCGCGGTGCGGGCGAACCGGCGCCTGACCCTGCCGGAGATGAACGCCCTGCTGCGCGACATGGAACAGACCCTGCGCGCCGACCAGTGCAATCACGGCCGCCCCACCTGGTTTCAACTCAGCCTGTCCGACCTGGACAAACTCTTCATGCGAGGCAAATAGATCATGGCCAAACCCTTTCCCATCCCCGTCAAACCCGCCCTCGATGCGCCGGAAGGCACGGGCCTGGAGACCTCCGCCTGCGCCAGCGGCGAGCCCTATGCCCTGATGGTGCTGGGGGATTCCATGCTGCCCGAGTTCGTGGAGGGGGAGATCATCGTCGTGGAGCCGGAAGGCCTGGCCAAGGATGGTTCCTACGTGGTGGCCTACGCCAACGACGAGTACATCTTCCGGCAATTGGTGCAGCACCCGGAGGGATGGATGCTCAAGCCCCTCAACCCCCTCTATCCCAACATCCCCATCGACGACATCAAGGAAGTGGTGAAGGGGGTGGTGATCATGAAGAAGCAGCCCGGCCGCCGGCGCGAGTCCAAGTCCTACGACTGATCACAAGGGCACTGCCTTAAGCGCTGGCGGGTGGTTTTCACCCTTCTCCCGCAGGCGGGACATCGTCATCGCAGGTGAGAAGGGGCGGGGATGAGGGTCTTGGCAAGCGTGGTCATGGTGGATACTCCCTCACCCCAACCCTCTCCCGCCTGCGGGAGAGGGAGCAAGGCCTGCGAATTTGCTTAAGGTGGCGTTATGACACCCAACCAGACTCGCTTTATCGCAGGCTGAGCTCATGGATCACCCGGTTGCGGCCGTCTGACTTGGCCTGGTAGAGGGCCTGGTCCGCGCGCTGGAACAGGCTTTCCTTGGTGTCGTCCGTTTGCATTCGGCCACGCCCAGGGAGATGGTGAACGGGTCCAGGCTGAAGTTGTCCTGGCGCCGGATCAGGCGCAGTTCCTCGATGCGCTTGCGGATGGTTTCGGCCACGACGATGGCGCCTTGCAGCGAGGTGTTCGGCAGCAGGACCAGGAATTCCTCGCCGCCGAAACGGATGGCGATGTCTTCGCCGCGTATGCATTTGCGCACCGTGTTGGCCACATTGCGAATCACGATATCGCCGATGGCGTGGCCATAGGTGTCGTTGACGTGCTTGAAGTGGTCGATGTCCATCAGCAGCAGGGAGAGCGGGTCGGCGCGATCCACCACCATCAAGCTGTCCAGGTGCTGCTCCATGGCGCGGCGGTTGAACAGGCCGGTGAGGGGGTCGATCATGGCCTCGCGCCGGTGGATCTCCAGTTCCTCGCGCAGCCGTTCGGTCTCCTGATGCGATTCATCCAGGTGCACTTGCAGCTTGAGATTCTGGGCGTGGGTGTCCTCGGTGGCGGACAGCAGGTTGCCGGCGATGGCCTCCAGGGCCTCCGGCCCTTGTTCCGTCTGCAGGCGCTGGATGTTGGATTCCAGCTTCTGGCGATAGTCGGTGGCGTTGCTGTTGGTATCCGTGATGGTCTGGAGCAGGGCCTGCAGGATGCCTTGCAGGTCGTTGCGCATGCCGTGGAAATGCTTGAACCGTTCCGTGGCGATGTGTTTGTCGTACAGGTCCTGCAACAGGATCTCGTCCAGCATCCTGCCCGCCTTGAGGTGTTCGTCGACCACCTTGTGCAGTTCCTGGGAAGCGCCGGCGAAATACTCGTAGGCCACCGCGTAATTCAGCGGGGCGGGCATCAAGCCGTGGGACAGCAAGAGATCAATGGCGAGCGTAGCTGCCGCCTTGGACTTCTCCAAGGCATCGACGCTACTGGTGGGCGAGGGCATGTCCGGACTCCATTTCTCTTATTCTCTTGGTGGGGTGGCGCGGGGCTTGCGGGCAACGTGGCCAGGCATCAATCGCTGAGCCGGTCAGAGTGGGAATATACATAAGCATTGTTGTGAATGTTATCGGGCGTTGCCTTGGCTATTTCCAGCCTCCCATACCGCAACAGCAAGGCCGGTTTGCCAGCCTACCCACCGGAGTCGCGGCAGGCGTTTCCTTCCAGCTGGACGGGCGTTTAGCGCCCGAGCAGGACTTCCAGCACGAACTTCACGCCGACGTAGGCCAGCATCAGGCTCATGAAGCCGGCCAGGGTCCAGTAGATGGCGGTGCGTCCGCGCCAGCCGTAGATGCGCCGGCCCCACAGCAGGGCGGCGAAGATGAGCCAGGAGGCCACGCCGAACACGGTCTTGTGGTTGAAGGGCATGGGCTGGCCGAAAATTTCTTCGGAGAACAGGATGCCGGAAGCCAGGGTCAGGGTGAGCAGCAGGAAGCCCACCTGGATCATGCGGAACAGGAGTTTTTCCAGGGTGAGCAGGGGCGGCAGGCCCGCCACGACAGTAGGGGGGACGGCCTTGTGCAGATGTTTTTCCGCCAGGGCGATGAGCAGGGCGTGCAGGGCGGCGATGGTGAACAGGCTGTAGGCGGCGAAGGCGGCGACCAGGTGCGCCCGGAACAGGCCGGAGCTGCTATGGGTCAGGGCGGGGGAGGCTGGGGAGATGGCTTCGATCAACACGCTGATGGCGGCGAACAGCATGACGAAGCCCTGCACGCCGCCCAGATGGTAGCGCCAGGAGGCGGCGGCATACGTCAGGACGGTCAGCGCCGCCACCGCCGACAGTGAGGTGGAAAAGCCGAGATGGATGCCGACGCCGGGGAAGATGCCGACATTGAGCAGATAGAAATGCAATGCCAGCGGGACCATGGGCAACAGGCGCGGTACCGAGTCGGTGCGGCAGCATCCCGGTCGCCCCGGCCAGAACCAGTAGGCCAGACCCAGGTAAGAGAGGGTGCAAAGCAGGTAGATCAGGGCATCCGGCATCGGCGCGGGCAGGCTTGTTTGTTAGACTGCGCAAGTTTATCGCAACTTGTTGCCCATCATGTTCGACAACCTGACCGATCGCCTCTCACGAGTCGTCAAGAACCTGCGCGGCCAGGGCCGCCTGACCGAGGAGAACGTCCAGGACGCCCTGCGCGAGGTGCGCGTGGCGCTGCTGGAAGCGGACGTGGCCCTGCCCGTGGTGCGGGACTTCATCGCCCGGGTGAAGGAAAAGGCCATGGGCCAGGATGTGCTCACCAGCCTGACCCCGGGTCAGATGCTGATCGGCGTGGTGCACAAGGAGCTCACCCACCTGATGGGCGAGCAGGCGGCGCCCCTGTCCTTCGCCACCCAGCCCCCCGCCGTGTTCCTCATGGCCGGCCTGCAGGGCGCCGGCAAGACCACCTCCACCGGCAAGCTGGTGCGCATCATCCGCGAGCAGGGACGCAAGAAGATCCTGGTGGTGAGCTGCGACGTGTACCGTCCCGCCGCCATCGAGCAATTGAAGCTGGTGGCGGCCCAGGCCGAGGCCGAGTTCTTTCCCTCCAGCCCGGAGCAGAAACCCGCCGACATCGCCCGCGCCGCCTTGGACTACGCGCGCAAGCACTTTTTCGACGTGCTGATCGTCGATACCGCCGGCCGTCTGCACGTGGACGCGGCCATGATGGACGAGATCAAGGATCTGCACGCCCTGCTCAATCCCATCGAGACCCTGTTCGTGGTGGACGCCATGCAGGGCCAGGACGCGGTCAACACCGCCAAGGCCTTCAACGATGCCCTGCCTCTCACCGGCATCATCCTCACCAAGTTGGACGGCGATGCCCGGGGCGGCGCCGCCCTGTCGGTGCGCCACATCACCGGCAAGCCCATCAAGCTGGTCGGCGTGGGTGAGAAACTCAGCGGTATCGAGGTGTTCCATCCCGAACGCATGGCCAGCCGGGTGCTGGGCATGGGCGACGTGCTGTCCTTGATCGAGGAAGCCCACAAGTCGGTGGACAAGGGCGAGGCCCTCAAGACGGTGCAGAAGCTGAAGAGCGGCAAGGGTTTCGACCTGGAGGACTTCAAGTCCCAGATGCAGCAGATGAAGAAGCTGGGCGGCCTGTCCAGCCTGGTGGACAAGCTGCCCGGAGCGGGCAAGATCGGCGCCGGCGAGATCGCCCAGGGAGAGCAGCAGATGCGCCGCGTCGAGGGCATCATCAACTCCATGACGCCGCAAGAGCGGCGTCATCCCGAGATCCTCAAGGCCTCGCGCAAGCGCCGCATCGCCGCCGGCGCCGGGGTCCAGGTGCAGGACGTGAACCGCCTGCTCACCCAGTTCGAGCAGGCCCAGAAGATGATGAAGTCCATGGGCAAGGGCGGCATGGCCAAGATGATGCGCGGCATGAAGGGCATGATGCCCGGCGGCATGCATTGAGACCCAAGGGTGATTAGAGGCCCTGGGTATTTATCAAGGCTCGGGGAATGCGCGTAGAAACAAAAGCTTGGAATGCCGGGCGGGTTCCGATAAAATGCGCGGCTTTTCCGGATTCGCCCAGATTTCCGGGCAGACCGATCTTCTAAAGGACTACAAGCCATGGTGACCATTCGTCTCGCGCGCGGCGGCGCCAAGAAGCGCCCGTTCTACAACATCGTGGTGGCCGATTCGCGCGACCGTCGCGACGGCCGTTTCATTGAGCGCATCGGCTTCTACAACCCCGTTGCCTCCGGCAATGCCGAGACCCTGCGTGTCAACCTGGAGCGTCTGACTTATTGGCAGGGCGTCGGCGCCCAGCTGTCCGACACCGTTGCCAGAATCGTGCGCGGTGCCAAAGCAGCCGCCTGAGAAACTGGCGGTGATGGGGCGGATAGTCGCCCCATACGCAGTGCAGGGCTGGGTCAAGATCCAGCCCTATACCGAATACCTGGATAGCCTGATGGAATATGGCGTCTGGCATCTGGGCAGGGATGGCGACTGGCGCGAATACCGCTTGCTGGAAGGCAAGCCCCACAGCCATTACCTGCTGGCCCATCTGGAAGGGGTGGACGACCGCAACGCGGCCGAGGCCATCCAGGGCATGGATGTGGCGGTCAACCGGGACGAGTTTCCCGAGGCCGAAGAGGGCGAGTATTACTGGGACGACCTGATCGGCCTGGACGTGGTGAATAGCGAGGGCGTGGCCCTGGGCAAGGTGGAAACCCTGCTGGAAACCGGGGCCCACGAAGTACTGAAGGTGATGGGCGAACGGGAGCATCTGATCCCCTTCGTTGAGGTCTTCATCCACGAGGTGGACCTGAAGGCCGGCCGCATCGTGGTGGACTGGGACCCTAATTTCTGATCCCGGTCGGGATCATGGGTTACCCCTGATGGCCCCCCAGTACCACCTGGTCACCCTGTTCCCGGAGATGTTCGCCGCCCTGAGCGAGTCCGGGGTGAGCGGGCGGGCGATACGGCAGCAGTTGTGCAGTGTGAGGTTCTGGGACCCCCGGGACTTCACCCAGGACAACTACCGCACAGTGGACGATCGGCCCTTCGGCGGCGGCCCCGGCATGGTGATGCTGGCGGAGCCCCTGGATCTGGCCCTGACGGCGGCCAAGACGGCGTTGCGCCGGGCCGGGGTGACCCAGCCGCGCTTGATCTACCTGTCGCCCCAGGGGCGGCGGCTGGATCAGGCCCTGGTGGAAGAATTGGTGCAAGAGCCCGGTCTGGTGTTGCTGGCCGGGCGCTATGAAGGGATAGACGAGCGCCTGTTTGCGCGGCATGGCCTGGAAGAGGTGTCCATCGGCGACTACGTGCTCTCGGGCGGCGAGTTGCCGGCCATGGTGTTGCTGGATGCGGTGATCCGCCAGATACCCGGTGCCTTGGGGCATGCGGATTCGGCCAAGGAAGATTCCTTTGCCGACGGTCTGCTGGACTGCCCCCATTTCACGCGCCCGGAAAGCTATCTGGGGATGGCGGTGCCGGAGGTGTTGCGCGGCGGCAACCATGCCGAGGTGACGCGCTGGCGCTTGAAGCAGGCCCTGGCGCGAACCCGGGCACGGCGCCCGGATTTGCTGGCGGCGCGGGACTTGAGCGCGTTGGAAAGAGAATTGCTCGACGAATCGCGTCGGGAAGCCGGTCCGGATTGATCCGGGCCGTTTAGAGACGGTGGCACGTATCGCAAGACACCTCTGCCACCTACATTCGTGGAAGGAAACGAAGATGAACCTGATCGAACAGATCGAGAAAGAAGAGATTGAGCGCCTGTCCGTGGGCAAGAGCCTGCCCGCTTTCGCCCCCGGCGACACCGTGGTGGTGCAAGTGAAGGTGAAGGAAGGCAACCGCGAGCGTCTCCAGGCCTATGAAGGTGTGGTGATCGCCAAGCGCAACCGGGGCCTCAACTCCGCCTTTACCGTGCGCAAGATCTCCGCCGGCGAAGGCGTGGAACGGACCTTCCAGACCTATTCCCCCCTGGTGGCCTCCCTTGAAGTGAAGCGCCGCGGCGATGTGCGCCGCGCCAAGCTGTACTACCTGCGCCAGCGTTCCGGCAAGTCCGCCCGGATCAAGGAAAAGTTGGAGTTCCACAAGAAGCCTGCCAAGGCCTGAGGGACTGTTCCTCGCGCAAAAAAGCCGCCCTCGGGCGGCTTTTTTGTTGCTCGGGTCTTTCCTCACCCTGGCCGGATATGCCTACCACCATGCCTTGACCAGCACGGCGGCGCTGCTGCCCAGCAGCAGCAGGCCAATCAGGCGCAGCATCTGGGCGTTGCTCAGACGGGCGTGGACGTGGCTGCCCAAGTACAGGGCGGCGACGATCAGCGGCATGGCGGCGAGGGCGTGCCACCAGATGTCCACGTCCCATAACAGGCCGATGCTGAGGAAGGTGGCGATGCGGATCAGCCCTTCCAGGAAGAACAGGCCGGAGAAGGTGGCGCGCAGCACGGATTTGTCCTGGATGCGGTGGGAAAGATAGATGACGTAGGGCGGGCCGCCGGTGCCGAACAGACCCCCCACGGCCCCGCCGGTGAGGGCCGCCGGATAGGCCCAGAGGGTGGATGCGGGGGTGAAGGGGCCGGGCCGGGTCAGCAGCGAGCGGAGGGCGAAGGCCAGGATGAACAGGCTCAGGGCGGTGAGCAGGGCGGCCGGGGGCAGGGCCACCAGCAGGCTGGCCCCCAGGATCACCCCCACCAGGCTGGCGGGCAGCAGGCGGCGGATCTCCGGCCAGTTGACGTGGCGAAAGTTCAGCCCGCCCACCAGGCTGGAGGCGGCGAAGTCGGCCAGCAGAATGAAGGGCACCACCTCCGGCAAGGGAAAGCGCAGGGCCAGCAGGGGGACGGCGATGAGCCCGGAGCCGAAGCCGGAAATGCCGCGCACGAAATAGGCGAGGGACAGCACGGCGACGGCGTAGGCGATATCGGGCGGGGACATTGGGCAGAGGGCTGAAAAAAGGCCGCATTTGACCACGAACGGCGCGCGTGTGCGGGCGGATATAATTCGGAGCTAATCATCCCGCTTGGAGCGCAGCATGTCGCTTGATCTCCCCAAACTCCCCGGTCCTGATGCCCTGATCCTCCAGTTCGACAAGGCCTTGCGCACGGTATTCAGCACCGCTGCCACGCGCCGCCCCTATCCAGATGCCGAGCTGCCCGAGGCGGAAATGAGCGAGGCGGAAAAACAGCATGCCGCCGGCCTCATGCGCGTCAATCACAGCGGCGAGGTCTGCGCCCAGGCCCTCTACCAGGGGCAGGCCCTCACCGCGCGCAATCCGGAAGCCGCCCAGGCGCTGCTGGCGGCCTCGGACGAGGAGACCGAGCATCTGGCCTGGTGCGAACGGCGCCTCCAGGAGCTGGGCAGCCAGAAGAGCCTGCTCAACCCATTCTGGTATGCCGGTTCCTTCACCCTCGGCGCCCTGGCCGGCGCCCTGGGCGACAAATGGAACCTGGGGTTTCTTGCCGAGACGGAACATCAGGTGGAGAGTCACCTGGATAGTCATCTGGCCGAGCTGCCGGCCCAGGATGGCAAGAGCCGGGCCATCGTCGAGCAGATGAAGACGGATGAGGCCCGGCATGCGGAAACCGCCATCGCCCATGGTGGCGCGCCCCTCCCGGCCCCGGTGAAGCTGGCCATGAAGCTCAGCTCCCGGGTGCTGACCAAGCTGGCGTACCGGTTCTGATATGGGCTTCGCGGAAAATCTCGCCACCCTGCCCGCAGCCGATCATTTGCGGCGTATCGAACTGCTGGGGCCGGATGGGGTGGGGGAGCGGATCGAGAACGTGGCGGGCAGCCAAGGCTCGCTTCGGGTCTATCAGCACCTGGTCCTGAGTTTTGGCGAGATCGGCCCGGCCGCCGCCGCCGCCGGGCTTGTGCTGTTTGCGGAACACACCGAGGACGCGCGCCTACACCCCGGCAAGCACCCCAACATCGACCGGCTCCTGGCCATCGAGGCCGGCGGCGCCAGCTGGCAGGCGCGCCTGGTCACAGCGGACGACGCATAAATAAGATCGGCGGCCCATGAAAAAAGCCCGCCGAAGCGGGCTTTTTTACGCGAGCCTGAAGACCGATTACTTGGCCGGGCAGGCGTCGTCGCCGGCGACCTTGCCGGGGATCAGCAGGAACTGCTCGAACGGGCCCATGACCCGCATGGCCTCGCCCTTGGGGCCTTCGAACTTGAGGCGGCCGAACATCATGGCACGCATGGGGCCGTATTCGCCGGCACCCATCTCACGCCAACGCTTGGTCTCGGCGTGCATCTTGTAGTCCATGTCGTAGTTCAGTTCGGCGTGCTGGATCGGGCCGGCATAGGCGCAGGTGGTCTTGCCGCCCTTGGTGGAGATGGTCATTTCCACCTTGGTGTTGTCGCCGCAATCGGTGCGGTACATGTGGATGACCTTGTAACCACGGCCACCATCGTTCGGCGCCCATTTAACGGCCAGATCGTCGGTGAGCTGCTTGTTGGTGTTCCAGTAGGTGCAGGCTTGTTGGGCCCAGTCCGCGGACATCAGGGGAGCCGCTTGGGCGGACAGGGAAAGCAGGCCGGCAGCAGCTAGGGCCATCGTGGAAATCTTATGCATGGGTTCTCCTCCAAGAGATATGACTAAGCGGCAAAAAGCCGGCGGCAAGGGTAGCCCCCAGTCATGGGGCTGTCAAAAAAACCCTTTGATCCGCCTAGTGATTTTACTAATGGGGTAGATGTTGTTTGAGGGCGCCATATAACCAAGTGCCGTGCAGGGCGCCCGCCAATACCACCAGGGCGCCCAGCGAGCCGGTGCCCACCAGGGCGAAAATGGGGCCGGGACAGAGGCCGATCAGGCCCCAGCCGAACCCGAAGATGAGGCCTCCCAGGATGTAGCTGATGCGGCCCGGGGCCTTTTCCGGGATGTCGATGGCTTGACCGTCCAGGGCCTGCTTCTGGCCCAGCCGCTTGACTACCTGGATGCTCACAACCCCGGTGGCGATGGCCGAAAACAGGATGCCGAACATGTGGAAACTCTGGAAATGGAACATTTCCTGGATGCGGTACCAGGAGGCCGCTTCCGACTTGATGAGAATGATGCCGAACAACATGCCCACGAGAAGGTAGGGGAGGTAGCGTCTCATAGCAGCATCCAGGGAGCCAGGAACCAGGAGGAGATCAGGCCGCCGGCGAAGATGCCCAGCACAGCGAACAGGGAAGGCAATTGCAGGGTGGCAAGACCGGTAATGGCGTGGCCTGAAGTGCAACCGCCGGCATAGCGTGTGCCGAAGCCGACGATGGCGCCGCTGACGAACAGGAAGGCGATGTTGCGCACACTGGTATAGAACAGTTCTTCCGGAAGCAGACTATGCCCCGGCTGGGTGTAGCCCCAGCTGAGCAGCATGTCCTGGGCGGCCTGACTGAGCTGCAAGGGTTCCGGATTGGCGAACACGACCCCGGCAAGATAGCCCCCCAGCGCGGTGCCGATTACGAACACCAGGCTCCAGGTGTGTTCTTTCCAGTTGTAACGGAAGAAGTCCACTTCCACATTGGTGGGCTGGGTGATGGCGCAGAGATGGCGCAGATTGTTGGAGATGCCGAAGGAACGGTTGCCGATGAACAGCATGAGCGGAACCATCAGTCCGATCAGCGGTCCGGCGACATACCAGGGCCACGGTTGGTATAACCAGTCCATTCTCTATCTCCTCCATAGGTGTTAGGCGGCGGATTATATAAGCGGGTGCTGATTTGTCGACAAGATTGGTCGGCTAAACCGTATCTTACGGTTGGGAGGTCTTGCCCTCCACCAAGTCGATGCGTCTCTGAATCTGCGCGGCGGCGTCGGCGTCCCCTCCCGCCTGGGCGCGTTTCATTTGCACTGCCAGCCAGGCCAGCAGGGGATGGCGCCACCCTTGCTCCGAGGCGGTGTCCACCGCCAGCTTCAAGGTGGCGGGTTCGGCTCGGCTGGCCTTGAACAACATGGCGGCGGCGATCAGTCGGGGCAAAGGCGCCTTGATCTCGGCCACGGCCCGGTTGGCGGTGGCCTCATCCTTGGCTTTCGCCAGGCTGGCGTAATGGGGAGCCAATAGCTGGACGTCCAGCCCCTCCCAGGCTCCGGAGAGGAAACGGGCATAGGCGGTGTCGGCGGGTGCGGCATCTCCTTCCAGCCGGGCGAAGGCGTCACACGGGGAGAAATCCAGGCCCGCGCTCCGGGTGCCGCAGGCGGCCAGTTCCAGTCGGGCCAGGAGATCCAGGCGACCGGTCTTGGCTATTTCCGCGCGTGCTTTGTCCAGGGCCAGGTCCGCCGCCTTGCTGTCGCCCTCCAGCCAGCGCTGCTGGTAATGCTCGATCAGGCTCACCGCGTTCAGTTTCCAATCCGGCGGCGGCGTGCCGCCGCAGGCGCTCAGCAGCAGGGCGGCAAACAGGGCGGCGATGAGGGTTTTCATGGCGTGCGGATCTCCACGTCGCGGGCGAAGGGCCACTTCTTGTTGATCTCGTTGATCAGGTGGTTGACCTTGCGCACGCTGTTGTCGATCTCGCCGCGCAGCTGGGCCATGTCGGTGGTGGCCTCCTTGACGTTGCCGGTGATCTGGGTGACATCGGCACTGGCGGTCTGGGCGTTGGCCAGGATGACGTCGGCCTTCTTCAGGCTTTCGCGTACGTCACCCAGGATGGCATTGACCTTGGCCACGGATTGCTGGGCTTGGTCCATGACGCCATCCTGGCCAAACATCCGGGCGTCGGTCTTGGTCAGCAGGGTATCCACCTTGAGGGAAACGCCGTTGAGGGAGGCAAGCAGGGTATTGGCCTTTTCCAGGGCGCCGACCACCTGCTTGGCCTTGTCCGGCCCGCCCAACACCCCTTCCAGGAGGCCGTATTCCCCAGCCATGCGGCCGGTCACCGTCTCCACGTTGACCAGGGTGCGATTGATGGAGGAATCCCGGTCGGTCATGACTTTCACGTTTTCCAGAATGTCCTTCACCTGTTGGACCAGCAGCGGGATGTCCTGGGTGGCGTCGCCGGTGAACAGTTCGCGGATGGCGCCGTCCTCCAGGGGGGCATCCTTCAGGTCAGTGCTGAAGGCCTTGATCTTGGCGCTGCCCACCAGGGGTTTTTCCAGGGTGAAGACGCTGCTCTTGCGCAGCCATTTCGCGTCCTTCTGGGGAATGGCCATCTCGATGCGCACGCTGCCGTCCGGCGTGAGGCCCAGGCGTTTGACCTCGCCGATGGGAAAGCCGGAGAAGGTCATGGCCATGCCCATTTCCACGCCATCCGCCTGGGGCGCGGTGAGGATCAGGGTGCGGGTGGGCTGGAAGGCGCCCCGGGCGTACAGGGTATAGCCGACGAAGGCGGCGATCAGCAGCACGGTCAGGGCCAGCAGCAGGCCGACCTTG
Source organism: Thiobacillaceae bacterium (assembly GCA_041752155.1). Lineage (GTDB taxonomy): Bacteria > Pseudomonadota > Gammaproteobacteria > Burkholderiales > Thiobacillaceae > PFJX01. The sequence continues at coordinate 11,669 of JBGSHR010000230.1, forward strand.
AATTCCAGATTCTTGATCAGCGGGGCGCGTACAGGGGCTCGTTCCATCGGTAATCCACAATCCAACAGTCATTCAGGTGAGAGGCCATGCGTCCAAGCAGATCGTCGATGAACGGCGGGTAATGGACGTCGGGCAACAGCATACCCGGTCGGTCGATGAGGATGATAGGCGGGGCGCTCACCGCCGCCCGCAACAGCTTGGCGACGAAGCGTTCGGCCTGGCTCAGGTCCGGGTCCCGTTTATAGGCGATATCCGTGTAGTCCGCGGCCAGGAGCAGATTCCAGGCCACGTCCATGGAGTCCCGATAGCCCAGGTTCTGGCAGAACTGGGGGATGACGCCGATGTTCTCCAGCACCGCCAGGTTGGCGCGCAGGGGCATGTCCGGCGAGATCAGGGCGACGTCGCCGTTCTGGTCAATGAAGTCGCGCCGCTGGGCATCGTCCTCCATCCACTTCAGAAGTATTTGAAAGCTAATGACGCCACCTCGATCAACATCAGCACGAAGAACAGCCGCACCATGCCGCGCAGCACGGAGATCGGCACCATGAACAGCTTCTTGGGGGTGGCCAGGCCCTCGGTGACGGGAATGGCGGTGACCGCCACGCCGAAGGCCAGACTTTTCAGCCAGATGCCGGCCATCACCGCGCCGTCGAACACCTTGCCCATGACCCGGGTGAAATCGGGGAAGCTCCAGGGCTGCCAGCCATACACCGCCAGATAGGCCAGGACCAGTGCCAGGACGCTGGTGACGGCGGTGAGCGCCAGCACGGAGATGACGCCGCCGATGACCCGAGGCATGAACTCCAGGCGCAGCGTGTCAACGCCGGAGGCCTCCAGGGCGTCTATCTCGTTGTTGATCCGCATCAAGGCCACCTCGGTATTGATGGCGGAGCCGGAACGCAGGGCCACGAACAAGGCGGTGATCAGGGGCAGCATCTCCAGCACCAGAAGGCGCATGGTGACCTCCAAGGCATATTCCGACAGGCCGTAGCGGGCGGCGGTGGTGACCACGATCTGGATCAGCACGAAGGAAAACAGCGCGGCGAACAGGGTGAAGCCGGGCAGGATCTGCCAGGCGGTGAAGTAGATCTGCTTCATCACCACCATGCGTGTGGCGCTGTTGTAGAGCGCCGGCGATAGGGCCGCCACCAGCACCTCGCCGGCAAAAGCGAGGGTGGCGCGCCAGATGCGCCAGGTGGCCAGAAATGCGGCCCCGCGACGGGTGAGGAGATTGATGAGCACGCGCATGGGACCATCATATCAACTGGAAGCGGGATGTATCATTGCCAATCCCGGAAAGAGAGCGCAGCCATGAAACGTTTACTGATACTCCTGTCGGGCCTGCTGGCTTTGCCCGCCCTGGCCGCCAGCGGCAGCCTGATCAAGGATGAAGCCTTGCGGGCCGCCCCCCGCGCGGGAGCGGCGACAGTCCTGCGCGCGTCCAAGG
>JBGSHR010000231.1:0-6677 GCA_041752155.1 Thiobacillaceae bacterium
GCCGCTCTTCCATTCCATCATGATGTTCTTGAGGTAGACCTCGGAGAGACCGGCGATGGAGGGCATGGCGCCCCCGGCGCTCACCCCGTTCATCCCGTGGCAGTTGTTGCAGGTCCGCGCCAGTCCTTCTATCGGGTCGGCGGCATAGGCCGGCAGGGTGATGGACACGGCGGCAAACAGCATGAGAACACGGTGGCTTCGCATGTTTTTTTCCTCTCAGGTGTAACGGTGGCAAGCAGTGCGCTGTGGACGGAAATGCGCGATATACACGTACAAACATACTGGTTTGGGCGAAGACTAAAGTTCCTGTGCCAACCCCAGGGGAATAACCCGAGCTTCGTTTGATCTCCGTCAATTTTTTACTGGAGGGTTTTTTTCGGGCGTGCCGCCGTATTGAGCTGGGCCAGCTTCGCACCATCCGCCACTTGGATTTGACTGCCGTTCATGAGGATGAGGCCTTGTTTGCCAAGGAAACTCAGGACGCGGGAGAAGGTTTCCTGGGTGATGCCCAGCTTGCCGGCGATATCGCATTTACGCCCCGGCAGGTTGATGGCGAAACTTTGCTCGTGGGGGGGCTGATGCTGCATGAGATAGCCGACCACGCGCATTACGCTGGATGGCTGAGCGCAGATCTCCATATCGTGCATGGTGTCCAGAAATCGCCGGGCGACCCGTTCCAGGACATGCATGCCCAGTTCCGGGCGGGAGCGGATTTCGCGCCGATACACCATGGCGTCGATGGCCAGAAGGTGACTGTCTTGTCCGGCTATGACCTGGAAGGGGCAGATCTCAGACAGGACCAGGCAGGATTCGCCGAAGCTCTCGCCTTTGCCCACCAGGGCAATCACCCGTTCCATGTTGTTGGGCAGGGGGATGAACAGGCGAACCCGCCCGCTCACCACGACATAGAGGGAATCCAGGCTGTCGCCTTTGTGCACCAGTACATTGTTCTTGGGCAAGGCGAACAATTTGGCGCCGGAGGCCAATCGATCCCGTGTTTCCTGGGGCCATTCCTGGAAGTAGGCCAGGCGGCCCATGGTCTCCAGCATTTGCAAATGGGCCAAGGGGAGTTGGTTCATGGACACAGGCCGCAGTGGTTTGGGCTTTTGTATACGCATATGCCATGCCAACTTATGCAATTCTTTTTGTTTCGTAACTTGTTGTTATGTATGAATAAATAAGATCCATTGAATGGTTTTTAGGGCGCTGGAAATACACGTTCTATTTTTTATGTTACCTCTCGGTAACGCCGGTTTTGGGGGTAGCCCCCAGCATCCATCGCTGAGCGGACATGAATCCTGATAAAGGGAGGGAGCTTGGTTACCAATCGGTAACGGGCTATGATCCAAATCAAATCCGGATTGTTACAACTTCGTAACATTCGAAAGCGATACAAGCCCAAAACGGCATAGAGGATGGAGAGGATGGAAACCAATCCATGGGCAAGGTTCGCCTTGGGACTCGCCTTGCTTTGCAGCTTGGCGTTCGCGCCGGCCTGGGCCGTCGCTCCCCTCAGGATCGGCCTGACTCCCGCTTTTCTGCACGACCGCTACAGTCTCCTGGCGGAGTGGAAGGGCTATCTGGAGAAAAAACTGCAGCGCCCGGTTTCCCTGGTGATTCGGGACAGCTACCAGGAAACCATGGACCTCATGCGGCAAGGGGCGTTGGATGCCGCCTGGTTGTGCGATTGCCCCTATGTCACCCAGAACCCCAAATTCAGGTTGCTGGCCACGCCTGTCTTTCAGGGGCGGCCCTACTATCGGGCCTATCTCATCGTGCCCGCCCGGGACAAGACGACCCATTCCATCGCCGCTCTAAAGCACAAGGTATTCGCCTATACCGATCCCCATTCCAATGTGGGATTCCTGATTCCCAAATACGACATCGTTCAACTGGGCGATGACCCGCAGGATTTTTTCCGCCGCACCTTCTATACCTGGTCCCACCGCAAGGCCATCGAAGCGGTGGCCGAGGGCGTTGCCCAGGGGGCATACGTGAGCGCTTATATCTGGGAGTCCCTGCACCGGCTGGAGCCGGGACTTACCGAGCGCACCCGGGTCGCCAGCCGCTCGGAGGAGTACGGTTTCCCGCCCTTTGTCGCCCATTTCTCCATGCCTGAAGCGACATTCCAGGCCTTGCGGAAGGCCTTGTTGGACATGCCACGGGACCCGGATGGGCGTGCGCTGCTGCAAAAGACGAACCTGGACGGGTTCACCCTGCCCGACTCGAAGTTGTACTTGAGGATGCAGGAAATCGTTCACACCATGGCTGGGCGGAATGCGGGTCTTTGACCTGAGCCTGCGTCACAAGCTGCCCTTGTGGGGCGGCTTCCTCATTGTCGTGAGCGCGTTGGCGGTGGTCTCCGGTTACCTGGTTCAAGCCCGGGGCAACCTGGAGCGGAACATGCTGGCCCGCTCCGAGATCCTCGGGCGCTCCCTGGGTAATTCGCTGCTTGGCCACCTGGCTCACGATGACGTCTGGCGTGCCTATGAGGTCATCAAGGGGCCGTTCGATGCGGGGGAGCTGAAGGATTTTTTTCAAGTGGAGCAGATACTCGTGCTGGATGAGTTCCATGACGTGTTTGTCTCCACCCAGCCCGAGCGCTACCCGGTCCAGTCCCGGCTGGCCGATCTGGGACCTGACTTTGTCGAGCTGGCGGCCCGCCTGTCCCAGGGGGGCGATGGGCATTCCCTGAACGTGCAAGGCCGGCAAATTCTGTTGGCTATTCCCCTGGTTGCCGACGGCGTGACCCTGGGTCATCTCGTCCTGGTTCACCCCGCCGGTTTCTATTGGCCCCGTTTCATCAATCTGGCCCAACGCGCCGCCTGGATCACCCTGCTTACCCTGGCTCTCCTATTGCCCATCAACTGGTTCTGGGGTCGGCGTCTGGCCGTGCCCCTGGGTCTGCTCGTCGAGCGCATGAGCACCATCGGCGAGCGTCCACCCCAGCCACTTTCCGCCAGCTTGTATCCCTATCATGACGAGCTTGGGCGCCTGTTTCAGGCCTATGACCGCATGGCGCTGGAACTGGCGGAGAAGGAGGAAATGAAGCAGGAAATGGTCCGCTCCGAGCGTCTGGCCGCCCTGGGCAGGCTGTCGGCCAGCGTGGCCCACGAGATCAACAATCCCCTGGGCGGCCTGATTACCGCCGTCAGCACTCTGAAACACCACGCCGCTCCCGACCCGGTCACCCAGCGGGTCATGCCTTTGCTGGAACGGGGTCTGGAGCAGATCCGGGAGATCGTCGCCGCCCTGTTGGTGGAGGCCCGGGCCAAGAGCCATACGCTCAGTGTCCATGACGTGGAGGACGTGAGGCTCCTCCTGGCCCAGAAAGGGCTGGAGCGGGGCATCCATCTGGAATGGCACAACGACTTGCCGGAGTCGCTGCCTCTGCCCGCCACCATGGTGCGGCAGGTGCTCATCAATCTGTTGCTCAACGCCGTGCAGTCGGCGGATGAACAGGGCCAGGTAAGGGCGGACATCGGCATGGCCGAGGGGCGGCTGCACATCGAGATCGTCAATGATGGTCCGGAGGTGCCCGCTGAGGTGATGAACCACCTGTTCGAGCCCTTTACCGGCACGCGGGAAGAAGGTCACGGTCTGGGGCTGTGGGTGACCTATCAAATCGTGCAGCAACTGGGCGGGCAGATCCGCGCGTCCAGCCGGCCAGGACAAACCCGGTTCCAGGTAAACCTGCCATTGGGAGAACAACAATGAGCGAGCACCAATGCCACATCTGCCTGATCGAGGATGACGAAATCATGGGTGGCGCGCTGACCCTGCGCTTCGAGCTGGAGGGCTACGCCTACGACTGGTTCCGCAGCGGCCGCGAGGCCATGGCCGCATTGCGGCGCATGTCCTACGGGGCCGTGGTGAGCGATATCAGGCTGCCGGACGTGTCCGGCGAGGCGATCTACACCACGCTGTTGTCCGAGGGGGTGTGCGTGCCCCCCTTCGTGTTCATTACCGGGTTCGGGGCGGTGGACCAGGCGGTGCGGCTCATGAAATTGGGCGCGGTGGACTATCTCCAGAAACCTTTCGATCCGGACAGTCTGCTGGACAAGCTGCGTCACCTGGCCTCCTGCGTGGACAACCCCCATGAGCATGACCTGGAGCCTCTTGGCGTCTCGCCGGCCATGCGCGCCTTGGACGCGATGCTGTTGCGCATCGTGCCAACCCCGGCCACCGTGCTGATAACCGGCGAATCCGGTGTGGGCAAGGAGCGCATCGCCCGCAAGTTGCATCAGCTGGGCGGGGCGGATCGCCCGTTCGTGGCCGTGAACTGCGGCGCGTTGACCGAGACCCTGTTGGAGGCCGAGTTGTTCGGCCATGAGAAGGGCGCTTTCAGCGGCGCGGTCAAGGCCAGGAGTGGCCTGTTCGAGCAGGCCCATGGCGGTTATCTGTTTTTGGACGAGATCAGCGAGACCTCTCCCGCCATGCAGGTCAAACTCCTGCGCGCCATCCAGGAGCGCAAGATCGTCCGGGTGGGCGGGGATAAGCCGATCCCGGTGGACATACGCATCATCACCGCCACCAACCAGGACCCCAAGACGCTGGTTCAACAGGGTAGTTTTCGGGAAGACCTCTATTACCGGCTCAATGTCATCCAACTCAAGGTGCCGCCCCTGCGGGAGCGGATGGACGACATCCTCTGGTTGGCGGGGCGGTTGTTGCAGGAGTGCGCATCCCCGCCGGGCAGCGCGCGGAAGATACTCTCCCCGTCCGCGGAACAGGCCTTGTTGGACTACCCTTGGCCGGGCAACGTCCGTGAGTTGAAACACTTGCTGGAACGGGCCTGCATCCTGGCCATGGGGCCGGTCCTGACACCGGAACAGTTGTTCGAGGACGGCATCCCGCCGCCCATCGCCACAAGCGCGCCGGAACAAGCCTTGGGCGATTACCTGGCCCATTGCGAACGCAGTTACATCGTCCATGCCCTGGCCTCCCAGTCCTGGCAGATTCAGGATACGGCAAGCTTGCTCGGCATCAGCCGCAAGAACCTCTGGGAGAAGATGAAGAAGTTGGGTATCGAACGTTAGGTCGTCGCGCCAAGGGCCGCCTAGACGACGGATGCGCGCGCAAAGGGCCGGGGAAAATAAAAAGGGCCTACATCGCTGTAGGCCCTTGATTTGCTGGCGTCCCCAGGGGGAATCGAACCCCCGTTACCGCCGTGAAAGGGCGGTGTCCTAGGCCTCTAGACGATAGGGACTTATGAGGCCGAAGACCCGGTTTCCCGGGTCTTCTCGATTTGTGGTGGAGGTAAGCGGGATCGAACCGCTGACCTCTTGCATGCCATGCAAGCGCTCTCCCAGCTGAGCTATACCCCCACACGAGAGTCGCGCATTTTATGGAGCCTTCATGAACTTGTAAAGAGGGGAAAGCAACTCTCCGTATGTTGAGGCGCTGGGCTATATTCGCGCCATGCGGATCGTTTTGGTCACTCCCTATTTGCCGGCCGCGTGCAACGGCAATGCCCACACCGCCCTGCGTTGGCGCCATTTCCTTCGCCAAGCGGGGCATCGCGTGGATATGGGCCTGTCCTGGCAGGGTGAAGCCGCGGATCTGCTGGTCGCCCTGCATGCCCGCCGCAGCCACGCCGCCATCGCCCGTTTTTCCGAAGCCTATCCCGCCCGGCCCATCGTCTTGATCCTGACCGGCACCGACCTGTACCGCGATATTCTCGTCAGTCCAGAAGCCCAGATCTCCCTCAAACTCGCCCACCGGCTGGTGGTGTTGCAGGATCAAGGCCTGTTGGAGCTGCCCGTGCCCTACCGGGCGAAGACCCGGGTGATCTATCAATCCGCGCCGGCCATCGCCAGCGCGCAACGTCCGGTGCGTTATTTCAATGTGGGTGCGGTGGCCCATTTGCGGGCCGAGAAGGATCCGTTCCGCGCAGTGTTGGCGACCCGCCTGCTTCCCGTAGCAAGCCGTATTCAGGCATGGCACGTGGGCGGCGAACTGGAGCCGGGCATGGCCCGGATTGCCGAGGATCTGGCGGCTAGCTCGCCGCGCTGGCATTGGTTCGGTGCACGCCCCCATGGCGAGACGCGGCGGCGTATCGCCCGCAGTCATTTGCTGGTGGTGAGTTCGCGCATGGAGGGTGGCGCCAACGTGATCTGCGAGGCGCTGACCGCGGGCACCCCGGTGCTGGCCTCCCGTATCCCGGGCAACGTCGGCATGCTGGGCGAAGACTATGCCGGCTATTTTCCCCTGGAAGATGAGCAGGCTTTGGCGGCGTTGATGTGGCGAGCGGAAAGCGACGCCGCCTTCTATGCACAGCTGGTCGACCAATGCGCTGCTCGCGCGCCCCTGTTCTCACCGGCACGGGAGACGGCTGCCGTGCAATCCTTGGTGGCTGAGCTGGCATGAAACTCACCTTGCTGGCGGTGGGCGACAAGATGCCGGCCTGGGCCGAGGCGGCCACGGCGGAATATTTGAAACGTATGCCCCGGGAGGCCCGGGTGGAGTTGGTGGCGATCAAGCCGGAAAAGCGCGGCAACCAGTCCGCCGACAGCATCAAGGCCACGGAAGCGGTCCGGTTGCTGGAGAAGCTGCCCGCCGGCGATCGGCTGGTGGCCCTGGACGAGCATGGCCGCCAGATCAGTACCCGTGAATTGGCCGATCTCCTGGCGCGCTGGCTGGGGGACGGGCGCGATGTGACCCTGGTGATCGGCGGC
>JBGSHR010000232.1:0-6069 GCA_041752155.1 Thiobacillaceae bacterium
CAGCGTCAGCTTGTCGGCGCCTTCCTTCAGCACGTTGCTCAGACCCGTGGTGAAGTCCTGGCGAGCGGTAATGACGTTGAGGTTACTGGCCAGGATGGAGGCCTGGGTGGTCAGCGTGGTCAGGGCCGTCGCAATCTGGGATATGGCGGCGTCCAGATCCGCGGAGGCGCCGCCACTGAGATTCGCACCGCTGGCGGTAACGCCCAAACTGGCCATGTTGGCCGTGAAGCCGGTCACGGTCAGCGCGTTGGTGCCGGTCTCGTTGAAGATCACGGTCAGCGAACCCGCTTCCAGATAGTTGGTGCCCTTGTAGTCAGAGTCCTCGATCATGTCGGTGATCTTGAGCATGACCTGGCTGAACTGGGTGCCCAGGGCCGAACGATCCGCCGTGGTGGCGGCGCTACGAGCAGCCTCCACCAGACCTTTCGCGGATTCCATCAGGTTCTTGATGCCGGAGATGCCGGCATCCGCCGCCTTGATGGACTGGATCGCCTCACCCATCGAATCCTTGAGCCCGAGCAGGCTATTGGCACGCTGGCTGTGGCTGGCCGCCGCGAAGAAGTTGCTGGGGTTGTCGAGGGCGCTGTTGACACGTTTGCCGGTCGCCAATCGGTCCTGGGTCCGGTTGATCAACGACTCCGTCAGCTGAAGGCTGACAACGTTTTGCCGCATGCTCGCCGTCAGTGCGATTCCCTGCATTGCTTGCTCCTTGTCCTGGGGGTTTAGGTCATCACCCCAATTAACGTGTTCGGCTGTTTGCCGGTCGATTTCCTGTTGCCGATCTCCGCGAATCTCGCGGTTGGCGAAACATAAGCAACAGGCATGCCAACCATGTAAACAGCCCCACATCGAGGACAAAAAAAGAGGCGCATCGCGAGATGCGCCTCTTACTCGGATGGCGGGGAATCAAGGGGCGGATATCAACTTTTCCTGAATTTCCTTTTCACCTTTGGCGATGACGATGCGGTCCACGCCGCAAACCCAGTGGATGCCGGGATGACGCGCCGCCGCACTGGCGAACAAGGCCTGCCACCAGGCTTCGCGCCGCTGGGTGACATGGGCATTGTCGCCGTTGGGCAGGGTCTTGGCCGCGGGATAACTGGCCACGTTGGCGAACACGAAATGGCGCGCATGGGCGAACAACTCGTCCACGATCCAGGGCAAATCCTCGGCGGAACAATGCTCCAGCACATCCACGCAAATGACCCCGTCATATTGCCCCTGGGGGGCGCCAGCGCCCTCTTCCCCACCCGGCTCATAACAGGTCACCTCATCCACCCCCCAATATTGCTTGAGGCTGGGCCAGTTCCCCGGCACGCCAGGCAGCGTGATATTGACGGCGGCATATTGCTTGCCCTTGCCGCTGCCGTAATCCAGCAAGGAGCGGGAAGCGAAGCGTTCGACCAGGGCGCGCACCTTGGAAGCGGCAAAAAACACCGCCTTGCCGGCAAAAACCTCCGGATCGGCGCCATGCATCTGGCGATATTGCTCCAGGAGGGGCCGGTAGCATGGGCTGGGATGAGCCCGGTCAATGGCTGGATGACCTTCCGGCTCTCCGCCACCCAGGTAATGCGCCTTCAAATCCGCCTGCAACAACTGTGTGGCCCCCATCCAGCTGCCTTCCGGCGTTTGCCGGTAGATACGGCAATCCGGGAACCACGGGGAACGCTCCCCTTCGCTCATCCAGCGCCAGTCCAGAATGTTGGCGGGAACCAGGACCCGGGAGGCGCGGCCAACCGCGGCGCGCAGATGGGTGTTGGTGTTGCTGACGCCCACGTATTCATCCAGGCGGGCCATCAGCGCCAGCATCTGGTCCAGATCCTCATTGATATCGGTGAAATCGTGGACCGGGCGCCCCAGGGCGGCCTCGAAGGCGGCAATCTCACCCGGCTTGGGATTGCGCTGGATGATCAACACCGTGCCCGGAAGCTCGCGCAACACCCCGGCCAGGGCCTCGAGGGGCAACTCCTTGAAGGGCAGGCGCGACTTGGTGGTCTCCGGGTCGCTCTTGTCTGCGCCCGCCCGCCAGGTGACCCCGATGAGGGGGCCGGATGCAGACAGCGTGGCCAAGCGCGCCGCCACTTTGTCTACCGCCTCGGCCGGCGGGGTCAAACTCACGGATACGGGCGCTTGGCTGAGATCCTGCACCCCTAGCGCCAAAGGCAGATCGCCGATGGAAAAGGTGAAATCCAGATCCGGCGGCGTTTCCTGATACCCCACCACCTGGTCCAGGAAAGGCAGACGGCGGGCCAGGGGGGCGATCTTGTCGGCGGCCCGGTATGCGATCCAGGCGCCTCGGGCCTTCAACAGAACCGCGAAGCGCAGAAAGAACAGCTCATCGCCGATACCCTGATTCCGGGTCAGCAGGATGCGCTTGCCGCTCAGGTCCGCAGGCAGGGCGTGTTCCAGAAAGCCTTCGGCCTGCTGGCGCTGTTTGACCGAACCCCGATGCAGGTAATGCCGCCAGCCTTCCTTGAGGCGCCCCAGGTTGAGCAGGGCCAGGGCCAGGTTGTAGCGGGCCTCCCGGTAATCGGGATTGAGATAGACCGAGGCTTCCAGATGGTCCAGGGCCTCGTCGATCCGCCCCAGTTCCATCAGGGCCGCCGCCAGGTTGCTATGCACCTGGGCATCATCCGCATTGATGGCCAGGGCGGCCTCGTAATACGGAATCGCCTCGGCGGGCCGCTCCATCTCCTGCAAGGCCACGCCCCAGTTGTTCAGGGGCGCCGTGTAGTCCGGCCGCAAGGCGGCGGCCAGCTTGTAATGGGAGATGGCTTCGTCGTAGCGGTGCTGTTCCTTCAGGGAGTTGCCCAGGTTGTTATGGGCTTCGGCCACCTGGGGATGCTGGGCAACGGCCTTCTCGTAGTCCGCCACCGATTGGCGCAGTTCCTGCTCGAAACGGGCCACATAGCTCTCGGCATCCCCCGCCAGCATCAGGGCATTCTTGAAGTTCTCGATGGACTCCGGATTGCCCCCGTCCAGCTTGATCGACTGTTCATAGGCCTGCAGTGCCTCGGACAAGCGACCCTGTTGTTGCAGGAGCATGCCCAGGTTGTCGTAGGCCTTGGCGTAATCCGGCCATAGGCGGAGGGCATGGCGCAGCTTGTCCTCGGCTTCGCCATGGCGACCGACGGCGGCCAGGGCGATGGCCAGGTTGTTCCAGGCCTCCGCGAAGGCGGGGTCGCGCTGGATCGCCTGTTCGTAGGCCGTCAGGGCTTCCTCGTTGCGGCCCAGGGCCTGATAGGCGCAGCCCAGGTGGTTGTAGGCCATGGTGTAATCCGGCCGGCTGGCCAAGGCCTTGGACAGCAGCGGAATGGCCTGATCCGGCTGGCCCCACTGCACCATCAGGACACCGAGGCCATGCAGCGCCTCCGCGTTGTCCGGCTCGCCCATCAAGGCCTTCTGGTAGACCGCCTCGGCTTCGTCGAGACGCCCGTCTTCGTGCAGTCTGCCCGCAATTGCCAGGGCTTCCTGGACGTTGACCACCTTGGGCGTGGCTGTGCTCATGAACCTTTCCTCCATTGCTCGCAATGCAACATGTGATCCCGCTCTCTAAACCATTCGGCGGCGTATTCGCAGTCCCGGTGTTCGTCGAAATAGGGGCCGCCCAAGGTGTAGTGCACCAGGGAGACGTCCGGGTTGGGGGCGTTGTAGCCCACCAGGTGATTCCAGCGCAGGGGCAGGCTGCCGATCAGCTCGTCGTTGCCCAGCCACTTGAACTGGTGCAGCTCCAGGCCGGTGGCGGTGTTGACGTATTCCGGCGTCAGCGCCTTGCACTTGGCATTGTTGAACATCATGACGCTGGACCAGTTCTTCTTCTCGTATTTGGTCTGCACCGTGCCCAGGAACTTGGTGTCCTCGTGGGGCTGGTGATCGTGCTTGGTGCACATCGCGGCATAGCGTTCGTCGCGCAGCGCCCAGAGCTTGGCGATGTCGTCCAGCACCAGCATGTCGTTGTCGATGAAGATCGACCAGCCTTGGTAGTCCGACAGGAAAGGCGCCAGGAAGCGGGAGAAAGAGAACTCCGTGGAGGCCAGCGGATGCCGCTCCCGGGTATAGATGTCCGAGAGCTGGCTCAGCATGATGGGGTTGATGGAGACCGGCCGTGACGAACGCACCTGGATGCTGTGTTGCAGCACGTTGTACAGCACCGGAAGTTTGGCGTCGTAGCCAATGAATACGCGGATCAAGACAGGTCTCCTTTGTTGTTGGCCTCTAGCAAATCCTTGTGCAGCGCCGCCAGCGCCTCATCCCAGCCCCGCCCTTCCCAGGCTTCCCGATAGGTGGGGATGTCCGGATACCAGGGGCTGCGGCCCGAGGCCATCCAGCGCCAGTCGGCCGGATGGGGAATCAGCACCCGGCTGATGCGTCCCGCCCCCGCCCGGAGATGGACATTGGTATTGCTGACCGCGACATACTCGTCGATCAAGCTCAGGAGCGCCAGCATCACTTCCAGTTGCTCGTTGACCGCGCTGAGGTCGTGAACCGGCCGCCCGAGACGCGCGGCGAAGCGCTCGATCTCCCCCTCCTTGGGCTTGCGCTGCAGGATCAGCACCTGGCCGGGAACGTCCCGCAGCATGTCCGCCAGCAGGTCCAGGTCGATCTCCTTGTAGAGCACCTTCCAGGTGGAGAACTCCTCCTTGGAGGTGCCGCCGCGCCAGGTCACGCCGATAAAGGGGCCGTTCCCGAGGGGGGCCAGCAGGCGCCGGGCCTGGCCCAAGGCGCCGGGCGAAGGGGTCAGGCTGACCGGCGGGGGGATATCCGACGCCGCGCGCATGTCCACGGCCAAGGCCAGGTCGCACACCGCCAGCCGGTAATCCAGGTTTTCCGGCGCTTGCCAATGACTCACCGCCATGTCGATGAAGGGCAGCTTGCCGACGAAGCTGGTCAGTTTGGGATTGGGCCGGTAGGCCAACCAGGCGCCCCGCGCCTTCAACACCTTGGCGAAACGCAGGAACAGGAGTTCGTCCCCCAGGCCCTGATCCATCTGGATCAGGATGCGCTTGCCGCGCAGGTCTTCGGGCAGCGGCGCTTCCAGCTGGTCGTAGTCCGAGTTGCGGGTGATGTTGGGACGATGGGCGTAATTGCGCCAGGCATCCGCCCACTCGGACAACAGCAGTTGGGTCAAGGCATAGGAAAGGCGGATCTCGTCGTCGTCGGGCGCCCGCTCCAGGGCCAGTCCGAAATAATGGCGGCGTTTCACGAAATCACCCCTCCGGGCGTACATGGTGGCCATGTTCACCAAAGGCAGCACCATGTCGCCGCGCGCCTCCGCCGCCGCCATGAACGCGGCGGAGGCCTGGCTCCACGCCTTGCGGGAGAATTGCACCAGGCCCATGACATTGAGGGCATAGACGTCGTCCGGCTTGATCTCCAGGGCGCGCCGCGCGACGCTTCCCGCCTCCTCCATCCGGTCCAGGCCCCGCAGCAATACCGCGATGCGGGTCAGGGTGGGCACGTTGTTGGGCGACAGACGATCTGATGCCTGCATCTGTGCCAGGGCCTCCTCGGGACGCCCCAGGTCATCCAGCGCCATGCCCAGGTGGAAACGCGCCCAGGGATGCTCCGGCTTCAGGGCCACCGCCTTTTCCAGGGCCACCAGGGCCTCGGGAAGATGCTTGCGGCGCTGCTCCAGCCCCCCCAGGGCATACCAGGCCTCGAAGCCCTCCGGCAACAGCCGGGTCACGGCGCGGAACTGCTCGACGGCCTCTTCTTCCCGCCCCAGGGCCAGATAGGCGTGGGCCAGGCGCTCCCGCGTCACCAGATTGTCCGGGGCCTTTTCCAGACTTGCGTTCAGATAGGGCAGTGCCTCCTCGTGGCGGGCCGTATCCGCCAGGGTGACGCCAAGATTGAAAAGGGCCTCCGGGTGATCCGGGCGGATGCCCAATGCGGCGCGAAATGCCGCCAGGGATTCCTCCGTCCGCCCCGCCTGGCGCAGGGCTATGCCCAGGTTGTTGTGGGCCTCCGTGTAGTCGGGCTGGAGCGCCAAGGCGACGCGAAACGCCTCCATGGCCGCGTCGATCTGTCCCGCGGCCCGCAGGCACTCCCCCAGGTCACAACGCAATTCCG
>JBGSHR010000233.1:0-3191 GCA_041752155.1 Thiobacillaceae bacterium
CAGGTATTCCTGCTTCGACACCGCCCCCTCGGCCACGGCGACGATGCTGAAGGGCTTGCCCTTGCGGCTGCGCTCGCGGATGGCCGCCGCCACGCTTTCCACCTGGTAGGGGATCTCCGGGATCAGGATCACGTCGGCGCCGCCGCTGATGCCGGCGCCCAGGGCGAGCCAGCCGGCGCGGTGGCCCATGATCTCGACGACAATGATGCGGTGGTGGCTGTGGGCGGTGCTGTGCAGGCGGTCGATGGCCTCGGTGGCGATGCCCAGGGCGGTGTCGAAACCGAAGGTGGTGTCGGTCAAGGCCACGTCGTTGTCGATGGTCTTGGGCAGGGTGACCACGTTGAGGCCGGCCTGCATCAGGCGCAGGGCGTTCTTCTGGGTGCCGCCGCCGCCCAGACACACCAGACAGTCCAGCTTGTTGGCGTGGTAATTGGCGACGATGGTTTCGGTCATGTCCAGCACCTGACCGTCCACCGGCATCTTGTGGGGCTTGTCGCGGCTGGTGCCGAGAATGGTGCCGCCCAGGGTGAGGATGCCGGAGAGCTGGCCCTTCTCCAGTTCCATGGTGCGGTTTTCCATGAGGCCGCGAAAACCGTCGCGGAAGCCGATCAGGCGCATGCCGTAATGGGACAGACAGGCCTTGCCGACGCCGCGGATGGCGGCGTTGAGGCCGGGGCTGTCGCCGCCGGAGGTGAGAATGCCGATGTGTTGGGTCATGGGGCGCCTGCTGGGTGGTTGATCTCTATCGGTGTAATTGTCGTGCCGAGCCAGACCGGAATCCAATCAAAAAACCCGATCCGGCCATGCCCGGGCGCTGGAGGGATAATGGCGCATGACCAAACCACGCCGCATCAAAACGCTGGGCTCTGTGCCTACCAGGCCCCACTCGCCCTAGAGATCGAGTCATGACATCCGACGCCCCCCTCTACTACAAGAACAACCGCCTCAAGCAGCTGCGCGCCTTCTATCAGGTGGTGCGCTGCGGCACCATCTCCAAGGCGGCGGACAAGCTGTTCCTGTCCCAGCCCTCGGTCTCGCTGCAGATCCAGGCCCTGGAACGGGAGCTGGACGTGGTGCTGTTCGAGCGGCGCGGCCCCCACCTCAAACTCACCCCCGAGGGCGAAGTGCTGTACCAGCTCGCGGAACCCCTGGTGGACGGCATCGACAAGCTGCAGGAAACCTTCTCGGCCCAGTTCGGCAAGCTGGATGCCGGCGAGCTCAACATCGGCGCCGGCGAATCCACCATCCTCTACATCCTGCCGGAGCCGGTGCGCCGCTTCGTCGCCGCCTATCCCAAGATCCAGCTCAAGATGCACAACGTCACCGGCCGGGACGGCCTGAAGATGCTGCGTGCCGACGAGATCGACTTCGCCGTGGGTTCCATGCTGGAGGTGCCGGAAGACATCGAATACGAGCCGGTGGTGAACTACGACCCCATGCTGATCACGCCGCTGGATCACCCCCTGGCCCGGAAGGCGGCCCGGGGCGAGGAGGTGACCCTGGAGGACGTGAGCCACTACGGCCTGATCCTGCCCCCCAGCCATCTCTCCACCTGGCGCATCGTCAAATACGTGTTCCAGCAGAACAACCTGACCTTCACCGTGACCCTGGAGGCGGGGGGCTGGGAGGTGATCAAGAAATACGTGGCCCTGGGCATGGGCATCTCCATCGTCACCGACATCTGCCTGGAAGGCACCGAGCGCCTGGTGAGCATTCCCCTGACCAAGTATTTCCCCCAGCGCAGCTACGGCCTGGTGCTGCGCAAGGGCCGCTTCCTCTCGCCCCAGGCGCGGCGCTTCATCGAGATCATGGAGGGGGTGTACGCGGGGTGAAAGGGCAAGCGGGCGCAGGCGAGGGTGGCAGCAAATGAACCGCTTTTGAATCAAGTTCCCGACTGTTTTTGTCAAGAATGCCTATGATGAATGAAGCGCGGGACAACGCTTGGCTGCTTGACGCGACATCCCAATACCTACCAACCAGTTAGCTGGCCACCCTGTCCCCGCTACCGGTCTCCCAAACAGGAGTAGCCAGATGAGCGATCTCAATCAACAGATGGCGGCCAGGTACCGAAACAATTTCCTCAAGGAAATCGAGGAACAGGCGGAGCTGGGCGAGTGGGTCAAGATGTGCATGCAGTGCGGCCTGTGTTCGGGTTCCTGCCCCACCCATTTCCAAGCGGGTTGGACCCATGCGCCCCATGAAATCTTCATGATGATCCGTGCCGGCAAACGGGATGAGGTGCTGAAAGACCAATCCATGTGGATGTGCACCTCCTGTTACAACTGCTATGTGCGCTGCCCGCGCAAGGTACCGGTCACCCATGTCATGCACGGCATTGCCGAATACGCTTACCGGATCGGCCAATCGCCGAAATACCAGCCAACCCAGCATCTTTCCAAGACCTTCTGGGACAACTGCACCACGACTGGCCGGGTCAACGAGGTGAAGCTGACGCGCACGCTCTATTTCAAGGACGGCATCGTCGCCGGCATCAAGAAGGCCATCGCGATGCAGGCTGCCGCCTTCGGCCTGGTCAAGGCGCGGAGGATGAACCCGCTGGAAGCCATCGGCATCGGCCACAAGTGCAAGGACGTCAAGGGCATCCACGCCATGCTCGCCAAGGCGAAGGAACTAGAGGCCAAGCACAAGGAAGAGCAGGCGTAAGGATGGGGGCCCGTTGCAGACGCTCACGGATATTTTCCAACCCCCTGACTGAACGTCCGTTCTGGCCCAAGTGCCGGCCCTCGCGGCGTCCTAAACGAGAGTCCGCCGCTGGCCGGTAGCCAGCGCCTGTTCCCTACGGTCGAACAGCTTCACCCCCAAGCACACCCGCTCAGAGAATCAAGTCGGCCGAGAGCAACCGGTTCCCCAGCAGATAGATCCGCCCCGCTTGGCGGTCGTCGCCGGCACTGGAAAATTCAAAGCCGAATTCGCGATAGATCCGGGCTTGCTGGTTGCCATCCCGGCGCAGGGCCATCTTCTTGAGGGCGACGGTTTCGTCCAGGAATTGCACGCCCGCCTGTTCACAGGCTCGGCGGGCGGCCAGGACGGCAAGCTCCCGTTTCTGCATGCCATCCCACCAGAACCAGCCCAAAGCGGCCAGCACCAGGAGCAGCAGCCCTTCCGGGTTCATGACTGGGACGGGGGAGTGGGTTTGGCGGGCGGCGGCAGCAACAGGGCGCACACGGGTT
>JBGSHR010000234.1:0-9973 GCA_041752155.1 Thiobacillaceae bacterium
GATGCCCAGTCCATCGCCCGCCTGACCGAGCTGTTCGACGCCATGCCGGCCCTGTACATCGCCGACGGCCACCACCGTTCCGCCGCCGCCTCCCGGGTGTGCGCCGCGCGCAAGGCGGCCAACCCCAATCACACCGGCGACGAGGCCTACAACTACTTCCTGACGGTGATCTTTCCCCACCACCAGATGCGCATCTTCGATTACAACCGGGTGATCAAGGATATGAACGGCCTGTCCGAGCCGGAATTCATGGCCCGGGTGGCGGAGGGCTTCATGATCGAGATGATGGACGAGGCCGTGAAACCGGCCCGCCCCGGCGAGTTCGGCCTGTACCTCAACGGCCGCTGGATGCGCCTCACCATACGCGCCGACCTGATCCCCGCCGACCCGGTGGGGCGCCTGGACGTGAGCCTGCTGCAGAACAACCTGATCGCGCCCATCCTGGGCATCGCCGACCCGCGCCGGGACAAGCGCATCGACTTCGTGGGCGGGATTCGCGGTTTGGCGGAACTGGAAAAGCGCGTGGATTCCGGCGAGATGGCCCTGGCCTTGTCCCTGCACGCCACCCGCATGGAAGACCTGATGTCGGTGGCCGACGCCAACGAGGTGATGCCGCCCAAGTCCACCTGGTTCGAGCCCAAGCTGGCGGACGGTGTGGCGTCCCACTGCCTGTAGCCACTGCCGCCCCGGCTGGTTTTGGCCGGAGGACGGCAGCCAAGCGATACGGCCTGCGAACCAGGCGAGGAACATCGGCAGCGGCTGGTTGGCCGCTGCCGACAATACCGTTCAGGCCTCCATGCTGAGGGGGGAACCCACGCGTTGCCATGCCAGGCGCGCGTCGGTCTTTTGCTCCGGCTGGGCTGCGGCTTGAACGCTGGCCGTCGCCGAACTGGCTTCATTCCCGTTCTGGGCCGGCGCATTCGCGCTGGCCGCGGGGCTCAGGCCCAGGCCGCTAAGCAACAGCAGTAGACCGGCGATGTGTGTGAGCTTGGTTGTCATGGTTTGTCTCCCAAGGCTCATCAATTCAAGGCCGTGGCCGGGGCGTAGGCATCCCTGACCGCTGTGTAGGCCTCGTCCGTCATGACCCGGCGTCTTACCGCTTCCTCGCCCAGCGCCTGGCTGAGTTCCGCCAGCAACTCGTACTGGGTGCCTTGGGCCAGGGGGGTGCGGCAGGCCACTTCCAGGGCATTCCATTTGTAGGCGGGTTGCTGGTCGCGGATGAACAGGCGTTCGCAGGCTTCCAGCAGGTGTTGGCCCTTTTCCTGGCGTTCCCGTCCTTCGCTCAGGCTCAGCAGATCCTCGAACTGGCTGCCCAGAATCTCGTTTTCGATGGCGGCGGCCAGAGGGGCGGGGCCTTGGCCCAGGGCGCGCAGGGCGGCGGTCTGAAATTCCCGCGCCTTATGGGAGGCCGGGTCGGCGATGCTGTGGGTCAGGCTGGCCCAATGCAGCAGGCGCGGGCGCTCCGGGTCCTGGGCGTCCATGGCGCCGATCAGATATTCCGCCAAGCCCTGGGCGCTGGCGTCCTTGTTGGCGGCGAGCAGGTCGTACAAGGCGCGGATGAAGGGCGGGTTGGGCTCCATCAGGGTGACGTGAGCCTTGATCCACAACTCCCGCTCGATGTCGCGCAGGCGGTCCTGGTTGTGGGGGGCGATGTTCTTGCGGCTGCCCGGGTTTTCCCAGTTCTGCACCGTGGTGACGGAGACGCTGGCCAGGGCGGCGAGCGCCTCCTGGGACAGGCTGTAGCGGCGCCGCAGCCCGCCCACCCAGTCGGCCTCGAACTCCCGCTGGCTACTGTAGCGGCGGCGGGGATTGAACTGGTGGCTGTGTGCCTTCCATTGCTCTTGTAGAAATGACATGAGGCCTCCTGAAGTTGTCGCGCTAAGTGCAGGATAGTGCACCGATTTTTACGCGCCACCAACTGGGTTGGCCTACCCGGTTGGCCGGCCGGGTTGCGACCGGGTTGCTAACGCCGATGGGAACTGCGGCCTAGCCTTGAAACCGTCCGGCAATATCGCCGATGGACTGCAAGGAGACCCATCATGATTTCCAGCCAACTCGCCCTATGGATGCTGGTTCTTGCCGGCGCGGTCGCTTCGCCAGATGGCATCCCGGCCCGGGATCAGGCCCGAGTCCAACTCGTCAATCGGGAACATGTGGAAATGAAAGCCGCCCTGGGGCCGACCACCCAGGAACAGAGGATGCAGAAGCGCCGCGCGGCGGGCAAGGCAACCCAGTTGGCGTTGCTGGGGGTGGGTGATTGACCCGGCGTGCACTGAAATACCGGCTAGCGAATGAGTGCCCGCAAGTAGCCTGGAGGAGCGCAGCGAGTCCGGGATTCCGTGTGCTCCATGACCCGGACTCGCTGCGCTCCCCCAGGCTACGCGGCCGCCGCCATGGATACCGGCATGCGCCGGGCGCCGAAGGCGTGCTCGAACTTCTGGAAGCGTCCGGCGATGGCCGCGCCGCAATCCGGGCAGTGGCCATCGGCGCTGAGCCGGTATTCGGGTATCTCGTACCAGTCGCGCACGATCAAGGGCGCATGGCAGCTCGGGCAGAAGGTGGTGCCGCCCTCCAGGTCATGCACATTGCCGGTGTAGACATAGTTCAGGCCCGCTTCTTGGGCGATCTTGCGCGCTCGCGACAGGGTGGCGGGCGGGGTCGGGGGCAGATCGTTCATCTTCCAATCCGGGTGGAAGGCGGAGAAGTGCAGCGGCACGTCGGGACCCAGCTCACGTCCCACCCACGCCGACAGAGCCCGGATTTCTTCGTCGGAATCGTTGAGAGTGGGAATGAGCAAGGTTGTAATCTCGAACCAGACCGAGGTTTCCCGTTTCAGATAGATCAGGGTATCCAGGATGGGCTGCAACTGGCCGGCACAGTATTTGACATAAAAATCGTTCGTAAAGCCTTTCAGGTCCACATTGGCCGCATCCATGGCCGCGTAGAACTCCACCAGGGGCTCTTTGTGCATGAAGCCGGCGGTGACGGCCACGGTCTTGATGCCCAGGGCATGGCAGGCGGCGGCGGTATCCAGGGCGTATTCGGCGAAGATCACCGGGTCGTTGTAGGTGAAGGCCACGCTTTCGCAGCCCAGCTTGCGGGCGACCCGGGCGATGGCCTCGGGACTGGCGGATTCCATCAGCCGGTCCATGTCTTTTGATTTGGAGATGTCCCAGTTCTGGCAGAACTTGCACGCCAGGTTGCAGCCCGCCGTGCCGAAGGACAGTACCGAGCTGCCGGGGTAGAAGTGGTTGAGGGGTTTCTTCTCGATGGGGTCCACACAGAAGCCGGAACTGCGGCCATAGGTGGTGAGCACCATCTTGCCGGCCTCCATCTTGCGCACGAAGCAGGCGCCGCGCTGGCCCTCATGCAGTTTGCAGTCGCGCGGGCACAGGTCGCACTGGATGCGGCCGTCGTCCAGGGCATGCCACCAACGGGCGGGGTGACTGGTTTCGGGCAGGCTCATGATCTTGCCTCCTGGTATTTCTCCACGCCATAGCGGGAGAGTTGAATGCCTTCGGCCCAGAACGTCGGCTCCAGGCCGGCCTTGCGTTTCAACTGGGCCATGAACGTATGCGGATCGGGCAATTGCTCCCAGACCTGGGGCAGGAAAGTGGCCCGGCGCGGACCGTATGCCAGGATCACCCCGTCGATGCCGGGACGGAGTTGTCCCAGGGCATCCGCCTCGCTGGTGAAGCGCAGGGGTTCGGCGCGGGAGAGCAGGGAAACTTCCACCCGCGCCTGATCCAGTTCATCTCGGCTCAAGGGCGGGAAACGCGGATCGCCAAAGGCGGCGGCGCGGGCATTGGCTTCCACGTCTTCGCCCAAGGGGCGATGGGCCTCCAGAGTACCCATGCAGCCGCGCAACTCGCCATGCTTGGTCAGGGTCACGAAGCTTGCACCCGGAGTGGCCAGCCAGTCGGAGCCGGACGCCATCAGCGCGTCGGCATCGGGCAGGGCGGAACCGGTCAATTCCCGCGCGATGGCGGCCCGGGCCAGGGTGGTCAGCACCAATCCTTTGTCTCCTGGGGCCTTGCCCTGAGTGTTTATTGGGCCTTGAGTGCTCATGGGGCCTTCAGTGTTCATGATCTCCCTCGGTAAAGGCGAAGGCGGCGTAACCCACCACCTGCTCCCGGTCGCCGGCGGTGTCGCCGGAGTTGCGCAGGTCCAGGAGATGGGCGGCAAGCCCGTGGCGCTTGGCGGCCAGCAACAGGCCGTTGATGGGATGGGCGCCGCAGGCCTGCTCGCTCACCAGATGGTTCTCCAATTTGAGGATGTCCTGGGCGGTGCTTCTGTCCACGCGCTGGGCCACGGCATAGGGTAGGTAATGGGACAGGTCGGAACTCACCACGATCAGGGTTTCGTCGCCGCCCCACAGCCGTTCCAGCACCTGGGCCACCTGCTCCGGCGTGGCGCCGCCCACCGCCAGGGGCACCAGGGAAAAATCGTCCAGCAGCGTTTGCAGGAAGGGCAGATGCACTTCCAGGGAGTGTTCCTGGGCATGGGCGCCGGAGGAGATTTCAACTTGCGGCAGGTCGGCCAGGGCAGCCATCGCCGCCTGATCCAGGGGGATGCGGCCCAGAGGCGTATTGAAGGCGTCCGCGCCCGGCAAGGCCAGGCCGGCGACCCACACCCGATGCACCGGGCCCAGCAACACGACGCGGCGGATGGTCGAGTGCAGGGGCTCCAGCAGACGGTAGGCGCTGGCGGCGATGGGGCCGGAATAGATGTAGCCGGCATGGGGCACGATCAGGGCCTTGGGCCGGAAGGCGGCGGCGCTGGCGTCGGCCAGATAGGTCCTGATGGCGCCCTCGAGGGCATGGGGTTCGCCGGGATAGAACTGTCCGGCCACGGCGGGAAGACGGGTTCGCATCATATTGAGCTCCCGAAAAGATTTTGCGGCTCTCAATTAGAATTTAGGGCACGCCCACCACCAAGCAAGCCATGTCCCGATATTTTGCCCTGTTGCCCGCCGCCGGCGTGGGTGCCCGCATGGGTTCCAGCCACCCCAAGCAATACCTGGACATTCACGGCAAGCCCATGATTTGGCATGCCATCCGCGCCTTGCACAGCCATTTCTCCATCGCCCAGGTGTATGTGGTGCTGTCACCGGAGGATGTCTGGTGGGAGTCCTATGACTGGTCCGAGTTTCCGCGTCTCGCGGTGCTCCACCGCGGCGGCGCCACCCGGGCGGAAAGCGTGATGAACGGCCTGGAGGCCATTGCGGGAGAGGTGGAGGCGGAGGACTGGATACTGGTGCACGATGCCGCCCGGCCCTGTCTTTCCCGGGTGTTGTTGGACAAGCTGATCGCCGAGCTCAGCGACGACCCGGTGGGCGGCATCCTCGCCGCGCCGGTGGCGGATACCCTCAAGCGCGAGGGCGAAGACCGGCGCATCGCCGCGACGGTGTCGCGAGAAGGGCTGTGGGGGGCGCAAACCCCCCAGATGTTTCCTCACGGCTTGTTATTGCGCGCCCTGGAACAGGCCGGCAATGGCGTCACCGACGAAGCCTCGGCGGTGGAGGCCCTGGGATTGGCGCCGCGCCTGGTGAAAAGCGACCTGAGCAACATCAAGGTAACCGTCCCCCACGACCTGGAGGTTGCCGCCTGGCTGCTGGGGCGCTAGGAAATTACTTCTTGCTGGTGACACGGCCTACCTGGAAGCGGTAGGTGTCGTGGCAGCCGGCGCAGTAGGACATGGCTTCGGCCAGCTGCTCCAGGCTGTGTTGGGTGTTCTTTTGCTCTGTCGCATCCCGCGCGATCACGTCGAACAGTTCGTGCATGGCGATGCCCATTTCCTGAAACTCTTCCGGCAGACGCTCGCGCAGGGACTTGGGCATGCGGTTCAGCACCGGTCCCATGGGCTTCGCCGCCATGGCCAAGGCCTTCATGTCGTTGTCGGCCAGGGCGTGATGGATGTTGTGCATGCCTTGCAGCAGGGCGCGCATTTCATACAGCACCTGATTGCGTTCCTGATGGGTGACTTTGATGGGTATCCGCTTGTCGGTAATCGTAACCGGGAAGACTTCTGACTCGGCTGCCATGGCGCCGTGGCTGGTGGCGAAACTCAGGCAGGCAAGGACGAGGGTCGGTAGCAGGCGCGGCATATCGGTCTCCAGATTGAAAAAGATATTTATGTCTTTTTATTTAGTCGCATTGTAATGCTTAAACAAGATCGGCATGGGCGGTGGCCCTTGCCATCCTGGCGTCGAGCTTGCTGTGCCCGGGCAGCGATGCAAGCATCATTTCCTGCGCGCCGCTTGCATGCCGCGGACCTGGCCGGCGCGCGCCAGGAAGCGAGTGAGTTGGTCGATATCCCGTACTTCCAGGGTGAATTCCATGCGCGCCGTATCGTGCTGCGACAGGGTGTTGACCCGCACCACGTTGATCTTTTCCTGGGCCAGTATCTCGGTCACGTCCTTGAGCAGGCCGGCGCGGTCGTGGGCGGTGAGTTCCACATCCACGGCGAACACCTGACCATCGTCGCCGCCCCATTCGGCGCGCAGCAGACGGGCCTGTTTCTCCTGGGAGAGGTGCAGGATCATGGGGCAGTCGGCGCGGTGGATGGTGACGCCATGGCCCTGGGTGATATAGCCCACCACCGGATCGGGCGGCGCCGGTTTGCAGCAGCCGGCCATCTGGGTGAGCAGGCCTGGTTCGCCTTCCAGTAGCACGCCGGCCACATCGGTCTTGCGCTTGGAGGCGGCGACCAGGGGTTTTTCCTGCGCCGGCACGAATTCGTCATGCAAAGCCCGGTCGAGCAGGCCGGAGCCCACATCGCCCCGGCCCAGGGCGGCGTACAGATCCTCGGGCTTGGGAAATTTCAGGCGGGCGGCGAGCTTTTCCAGGTTGATGTTGGTGAGCTTGAGCCGGTGCATTTCCCGGTCCACCAGGGCGCGGCCTTCCTGGATATGGATGTCCAAGTCCTGTTGCTTGAACCACTGGCGCACCTTGTTGCGGGCGCGGGAGGTGTTCAGCACCCCCTGATGCGGGTTGAGCCAGTCCCGGCTGGGGCCGCCCTGCTTGACGGTGAGGATTTCCACGCGCTGGCCGGTGGCCAGAGGCGTGTTGAGGGGCACCAGGCTGCCATCCACCTTGGCGCCGCGGCAGCGGTGGCCCAGTTCGGTATGGACGGCGTAGGCGAAATCCAGGGGGGTGGCGCCGGCGGCCAGGGCCACCACCTTGCCCTGAGGGGTAAGCACGAACACCTCGTCCTGGAACAATTCGTTCTTGAAGTGCTGGGCCAGTTCGTGGCTGTCGGCCAGTTCCTGTTTCCAGGCCAGCAGCTGGCGTAGCCAGGTGATCTTGTCCTGGATGCCTTCGCCCTTGCCGCCTTCCTTGTAGCGCCAGTGGGCGGCCACGCCCAGTTCCGCCTCCTGGTGCATGTCGTAGGTGCGGATCTGGATCTCCAGGGCCTTGTTCTCCGGGCCCACCACGGCGGTGTGCAGGCTTTTGTAGCCGTTGCCCTTGGGGCGCGAGATGTAGTCGTCGAACTGGCCCGGGATGGGCTGCCACAGGCTGTGCACCAGACCCAGGGCGTGGAAGCAGTCCTTCACGTCGCGCACCAGCACGCGCACCGCGCGCACGTCGAACACCTCGTCGAAGGACAGGTGTTTCTTGCGCATCTTGGCCAGGATGCTGGAGATGTGCTTGGGCCGGCCGCTCACCGACAGGCCGGCGATGCCGTCCGCCGCCAGGGACTCGCTGAGCAGCTTGACCACGTGCTCGATGTACCACTCCCGGTCCAGGCGGCGCTCGTCCAGGAGTTTGGCGATCTGGCGGTAGGTGTCTGGCTCCAGGTAGCGGCAGGACAGGTCCTCCAGCTCCCATTTCAACTGCCAGGCGCCCAGCCGGTTGGCCAGCGGGGCGTAGAGTTCGCGCACATCGCCGGCGATCTTGCGGCGCGCGGCCTCGTCGCCGTCGGCCAGTTCGCGCAGGGCCTGGGTGCGTTCAGCCAGTTTGATGAATACCACCCGGATGTCGTCGGTCATGGCCAGCAGCATCTGGCGCAGGGCCTCGCTCTGGCCCCCCTCGATGTCGCTGAACAGCCAGTCCATGCGGCCGAGTTTGGCGGCCCCCAGCACCAGGGCGGCCAGGTGCTCGCCGAAGCGATGCACCAGGGTGTCCCGTTTGATGGCTTTGTCCGGCAGTCCGCACAGCAAGGCGGCGGCCACGGTTTCCACGTCGAACCGCATGCCGGCCAGGATGGCGGCGGTGCCTAGTGCATGGCTGACGAGGGGGGCGCCGGTATCGACGCTTTCCTCAGCGGCGTGGCTGCCGAGCCAGGCGATCGCCTCAACGAGTAATGCCTGTTGTTCCTCCGGATAGCGGCCTTCCAGGCTGGCGAGCCAGGAATCCGCATCGGCCGGGGAGAAGATGAGGGCGTGGGAGACCAAGGCTTACCGGGTTTAGGGACTTACTGGGCTTGCGGGAATGCCGGGAACGACACGGGAAACGCGTCAATCCCGGCTATCGATTTCCCAGATGCGCCACCAGGATTTCTCTTTCACCGGGCCGTCGCCGGCGATGTAAATGCTGTTGGGGAAGTTGAGCTTGAGCACCCGCAGGGCGTCGTTGCTCAGGTCGGCAAGGCCGAGCTTGTCGTAGCTCTTGGCCATGAGCGCCAGGGCCTGTTCCAGGGCGGGGGATTGCTGGTAATGCTCCAGCACGTATTTGCCCCGATTGGCGGCGGCCACATAGGCGCCGCGCTTGTAGTAATAGCGCCCGGTATGCACCTCGTGGGAGGCCAGGGCGTTGATCAGATACTGCATGCGCGCCGTGGCGTCCGGGGTGTATTTGCTGTCCGGGTAGCGCGTGGCCAGATCCTTGAAGGTCTCGAACGCCTCCTGGGCGGCTTTCGGATCCCGCTCGCTCATGTCCTGGTCGCTCAGCTTGGCCAGCAGGCTTTGATCCTCCACGAAGTTGGCCAGGCCTTTGAGGTAGTAGGCGTAGTCCACGTGGGGATGGTTGGGATGCAATTTGATGAAGCGGTCGCAGGCGGCGACGGCGGAGATGGGCTCGTTGTCCTTGTAATAGGCGTAGGCCACTTCCAGTTGGGCCTGCTGGGAGTACGCCCCATAGGGGTAGCGCGCTTCCAGTTTCTCGAACATCTGCACCGACTTGGTGTAATCACCCTCGTCCAGGGCCTCTTTGGCGGCGTAGTAGAGTTTGGAGGCGGACCAGGATTTGGTCTCGTCAATCTGTTCCGGCAACAGGCTGCAACCGGAAATCAGGCCCAAGGCCAGCAGGAAAGCTAGAATTCGCCGCATTTCAATCCCCATAAAAGACGCGCGATTATAACCGCCCACCCATGACTCAAGCCCGTCACCTTTCAATTCCCAGCGAGCACGCCGGCCGCCGCCTGGACCAGAGCCTGGCCGAACTCCTGCCGGAATATTCGCGCAGCCGCCTGGCGGCCTGGATCGACGCCGGCTGGGTCACCCTGGCGGGGGCCACCGCCAGCCGCAAGCAAAAGGTCTGGGGCGGCGAGGCCGTGGCGGTGAATCCCCAGGCCCTGCCCGAGGAGACCGCATACCAGGCGGAAGAGATTCAGCTCAATGTGGTGTACGAGGACGAGGCCATCCTGGTGATCGATAAACCCGCCGGCCTGGTGACCCATCCCGGCGCCGGCAACTGGGAGGGCACCCTGCTCAATGCCCTGCTGCACCACGTGCCGGGGGCGGCGGGCCTGCCCCGGGCCGGCATCGTGCATCGCCTGGACAAGGATACCTCCGGCCTGATGGTGGTGGCCAAGACCCTGGAGGCCCACACGCAATTAGTCAGAGACCTCCAGGCGCGCAGCGTGAAGCGCATCTACTGGGCCGTGGCCCAGGGGGTGTTCACCACGCCGGAAGGGGACGTGGACGCCCCCATCGGCCGCCATCCCACCCAGCGCGTGAAGATGGCGGTGGTGGAGCGGGGCAAGCCGGCCCTGACCCACTGGCGCGTGCTGAGGCAGTTCGCCCAGGCCGCCT
>JBGSHR010000235.1:0-5003 GCA_041752155.1 Thiobacillaceae bacterium
GGCGCGAACGCGCGCACGGTCGCGGAGATCAACACGCAGCGCGCCGCGCTCAAGGACAAGCCCGTGCTGGTGCGCGGCAAGGTCGTCAAGTTCAACCCGGAAATCATGGGGAAAAACTGGGTCCATCTGCGCGACGGCACCGGCTCCGCCCAGGCCGGCACGAACGACGTCCTGGTGACCACCAGGAACCGGGCAAAGGTCGGGGACATCGTGACGGCGAAAGGCGTTGTCCGCACGAACAGGGATTTCGGCGCCGGTTATGCCTATCAGGTGCTGGTGGAAGAGGCGACGCTGCAACCTTGAAATCGCCCCGGTGGCGCACACGGCCTCGCATGCGCCCGGGGATTGTCGTGATCAGTCGCGCGGCGCGAGCACGGCCTTGCGCTCGGCCTCGCTGATGTCCTTGGCGCGCTTCAGGCTCCAGCCGCCTATCCACTGCTTGAACAGCGCCAGGTTGGCGGCGCGTTGCGCATCGTCGCTGCCGAGGCGCCGGTACATGTTGCCGGGCTTGCCGTCCCGGGTGTTCGCGCCGTCGTCCAGGCGCCGCATGATCGCCCCGGCATCGCTGCCGTTCACCATGACCATCAGGTTCTCGTAGCTGTCCATGCGCGGGCCCAGCTTCTCGGCCTTGTAGCCCGCTTCGTCCTTCTTGAATTCCTGCATGCTCGGCGCATCGCCGCCATGGCATTCCGAGCAACGCTTGTCGATCAGCTGGCGAATGGTGTTCTCGTAGCTGACACTCGCCGCGGAGGCGGGCGTGCTGGAACATCCCACGACCAGGGCGGTAAGCGCGGTGATCGAGGCGATTGCGGTGACGTGTTTCCGTGCGGGCATGGTTTGTCTCCTCGTGTTGTTGGACGCAACGGCGTCCGGGACATTATGGGTCGTTACAGCTCCCTCCGCATCCGTAGCGAATAGGGCGGAAAATGCGAAGCGCCTTCCGTCGAATGCGTCCGGCGCATTACGCCTGACGGCTAATGCGCCCGCGAGCTAATCACAGCAGCCCATTTTTGAATTAATGTGATGCCGACCCTTTGCTTCAATCACTGACCGAGGAGATAGACATGGGCACACAAGAACTGGTGGCGTTGGCCTTGAAACTCGATCCGGCGGAACGTTTCGACCTAGTTGACCAGGTGCTCCACAGCCTGGACAAACCCGACCCGGAGATCGACCGGATCTGGATCGACGAGGCAGAACGCCGCCTGGCCGCCTATCGGGCCGGCAAGGTGCAAGGTATCCCGGCGGAAGAAATCCTCGGCGAGTTCTGATGCGAGTGCTGTTTTCTCCCGAGGCGCGGCAAGAGTTCGAAGAAGCTGAGCGTTACTACAACCACCAGGCACCGCGTCTTGGCGATGAATTTCGACGAGAAATCAAAACAGCCTTGCCGCGCATCCGGACGTGGCCCCTGTCATGCCCGGTCGAGCGCGGCGATATCCGCCGACTGACCTTGAGCCGCTTCCCCTACAAGTTGCTGTACTCGGTTGAGATGGATCACCTCTACGTCATCGCGGTTGCTCACCAACACCGCGCCCCCGATTACTGGATAGAGCGGACAACGGGCAATGAGTCGGGGAAATAATGCGAGCCTGACCCTTGGGGCCACCACTGGGGCGATCTCCTACTGGAAGTGGCTTCGGTTGAACCCTCCAGGCGCTTGCGGCAGACTCCAGCCTGATCGCTTCCCGAGAGCCGCAAGGTTCTGGTAATGCGATCCTGACTACTATCTTTCAACCCTAGGGAGGGGAACTCGTGGATTTCATTGACCACCTTCGTGTTCTTTCGTCGCGCATCGCCACTACCAAAGACGTGATCCAAACCGAGGAGGCGACCAAGAACGCGATGGTCATGCCCCTGATTCAACTGCTCGGCTACAACGTTTTTGATCCCCTCGAAGTGACTCCGGAACTAGTCGCAGACGTCGGTACCAAGAAGGGGGAGAAGGTCGATTACGCAATTTTGAAGGAGGGGCAACCGATCCTCCTCTTCGAGTGCAAGAAGGCCGGTGCTGAATTGAACATAAACCACGCGGGGCAATTGTTCCGCTACTTCCACGTCACTGCTGCGCGTTTTGGTGTGCTGACCAACGGCCTCGTTTACAAGTTCTTCACCGACCTTGAGCAGCCGAACAAAATGGATGAAAAGCCGTTCTTCGAGTTCAGCATCCTCGACTTCAAGGACCGTGACGTCGATGAACTCAAGAAGTTTGCAAAGACCACTTTTGACATCGACACCATTCTCACGACTGCGACAGACCTGAAGTACACACGGGCCATTCAGAGCCGTCTGGCCGAGTGGATGGCGAACCCCACTGAAGATTTTGTTCGCCTTGTTTCGGCAGACTTGCTAGGCAACAAGCGATTTACGCCCGTCATCAAAGACCAGTTCACCCAGATCACCAAGCGCGCGTTCGAGCAACTTGTGGGCGCTCGCATCAACGAGCGCCTCAAGGGCGCAATGACCCCGGAATCGACGTCCGTTGCGGAACCCTCCGCCCCCGTGATTACCCCAGAATCATCAAACGAGCCACAGGTTGCCACCTCTGACGAAGAGGTTGAGGGCTATCACGCTGTGCGCGCCATTCTGCGTGAGGTGGTTAGCCCGAAACGCATCGTGATGCGCGATGCGCAAAGCTACTGCGCCATCCTCCTGGACGACAACAACCGCAAGCCCATCTGCCGCCTGCGGTTCAACAACCCGCAGAAACTCCGGCTGGGGGTGTTCAACGACAAGCGAGAAGAAGAGCAGGTTTCGCTTGATAGCGTTGACGACATATTTAACTTTGCCAACCAGTTGAAGGCGACCGCCTTGGCCTATCAGCCGAACGAAGGGGGGGCCACCTGACTTGCCAGCACGTGGGTGGATAGCGCAGCGCATCGCGCCGCATGCATTCGGCGCAATGCGCTGCGCTTATTGACGCCCTACCCCACGCATTGTTGGGACAACGATAAGTGTCGTCCTTCGCCCGAACCAGCAACTTCCAAATTGCCCAAGCGAGCCTGGGGTCAGGCGTCCAGCCGATCGAGGATGGCCAGGGCCTGCTGGACATTGCCGGTCGCGGCCATGGCGCGAAAACGGTTCTCCGTGTCCCAGGCGGCCAAGGCCTGGGCGCTCATTTCTTCAACCAGCTTGTTCATGCTCAGGCCCCGGCTGCGCGCCAGCGTTTTCAGGCGTTCGGCCGTGTCATCCGGCAGGCGGATCGTCAACGTGCTCATCAGTAAACCTCCAGGCATTCAGCGGGTGTCAGGACCCGCAGTTGAGTAAAAGCCAAGGGGCGTATTTTGTTGGGGACACCACGATAAGCGCTGTCCTTTATCCGATGGCGAGCTCACCGTTGCTGCCACTGTTGCGGCAGCCGCCTCGATGTGTGGAAGACGCGTAGCACCTCCACCGTCTGGGCGCGCACACGGTAAGGCACGATGTAACGCATCTTCGGTACCACCAACTCGCGCGTCCCTGGCACCCGGCCCGGGCGCCCGAGGGCGGGCTGGTCCGCTAGCGCCGCCACGGCGTCCATCACCCTTTGCACGACAAGCTGCGCCGCTTTGGGATCGTCCGTGGCGATGTAGCTTGCTTCATCGTCGAGGTTGCGCAGGGCCGCGCGCAACCACCTAACGCGCATCGCCCTGCCACTTCCTGGCCAGGTCGGCCACTTCCTCGTCGCTGGCGAAATCGTCGGCGTCCGCTTCCTTCAGGGCGGCCTGTATTTCGCCGATCTGCCATTCGTTGGTTTCGACGAACTCGCGTATCGCCTCCGCCGCCAGGAAGGACTTGCTGCGCTGGGTGGCTGCGGCCAGTTGATCCAGCCGATTCCTGACATCGTCTTCCAGCCGGATAGTCATGGTGGTGCTCATGCAAAACTCCAGGTGTCTGATGTACACAATGTAGCACGGCATATTGGCCGCTAGGCGCATTGCCCCCTATGCATCCGGCGCAATGCGCTGCGCTTATTGACGCCCGACCCCGTGGCGGGTTGTCTACGACTCCTCCCGCATCCTCTTTCTTAGTGCGTCTTCCTCCCGCGCGGCGTCGATCACCTGCATGACCTCGTTCAGGTTCACCCGCTTTTCGCTGCGCTTGAATTTGCCGGTCAGGGGGCTGTCGGGTTGCAGCTCGCCACGTTCGTACAGGGCCCAGATTTCCTTGCCGTAGTCGGTGGTGAGCAGCTCCGGGGCGAACTGGCCGAAGTAGGTGGCCAGGTTGTCCACGTCGCGTTCCAGCATGCGGCTGGCGTTGTTGTTGGCGGCGGCGTCGACGGCCTGGGGCAGGTCGATGATGACCGGGCCGGCGCTGTCCACCAGCACGTTGTATTCGGACAGGTCGCCGTGGACGATGCCGGCGCACAGCATGCGCACCACCTGACGGATCAGCTCGGCGTGGAAGGCGCGCGCCTGTTCCGGGGTGAGGGCCAGGTCGTTGAGGCGGGGGGCGGGTTCGCCTTCGGCGTCGGAAACCAGTTCCATCAAGAGCACGCCCTCGTGGAAGTTGTAGGGCTGGGGCACGCGCACGCCGGCGGCGGCGAGGCGGTACAGGGCGTCCACCTCGTGGCTCTGCCAGGCGGCTTCCTGTTCCTGGCGGCCGTAGCGAGAGCCCTTGGCCATGGCGCGGGCCTGGCGGCTGTTCTTCACCTTGCGCCCCTCGGTGTAGTGCACGGCCTGGTGGAAGCCGCGTTTGTTGGCCTCCTTGTAGACCTTGGCGCAGCGCACCTCGTCGCCGCACAGGACGACGTAGACGGTGGCTTCCTTGCCGCTCATGAGTTGGCGCAGGACCTGGTCGACCAGGCCGTCTTCGACCAGGGGCTGGAGTCGTTTGGGGATTTTCATGGGGGGGATTCTAGCGAGTGGGCAAGGAGGGGGTTACGGAATCCAACCTAGGCGACCGGGTGGTCGCCACCCTCACCCTGCCCTGTGCGCAGCCTCCTGCAAGGGCTCCCCGAGGGGAGGGGAATGACACCCCTCCCCCGCCGGGGGAGGGGCTGGGGGCGAGGGGGCGGGCGTTTCGCT
>JBGSHR010000236.1:0-1598 GCA_041752155.1 Thiobacillaceae bacterium
GCGCCGGCACGCTGGCAACGGTGGGCCCGACGCGCCGCTAGAAGCGCAGCGACAGGCTGATGGCGCCGAAGTGGTCGCCCTCGCGCTGGCCGGGGAATTCCCTGCCGCGGAAGATGTGGGAATAGGCCAGTTGGGCGCGGGGGAAGGTGAACACCAGGCCGGCCTGGAGGTCCCCCACCCAGGTGCGGCTACCCACCCGGTGGCTGTCCTGGCTGCTGTTGCCGTCCAGGAACAGATTGCGGGCCATGAGGCGGCCATCCACCCCGGCATACAGGTACCAGCCGATGCCGTCGCCGGGCAGGAAGAAACCCGCCCCGGGCAGGCTGGGCCGGATGCGCGGCGGTCCGTAGTCCCGCGCCAGGCCTTCGCCGATGCGCATGCTGACGCCCATGTTGAGATAGGTGGCCAGGTTGCCCAGACTGCCGCCCAGGTGGGGCGTGATGTCCACGCCCAGGCCGGAACGGGGCTGCCGCCAGAGATGGCGCCACTTGCGTTCGTGGGTCAGGGCCAGGGTCGGCTCGTCATTGAGTTGATGGGCCCAGCCCTGGGCCTCGGGCGCGCCGATCAGGCGATGGAACGCGTTTTGCACGGACTCGCCCCGGGCCGAGGGGCCGACGATTCCCAGATCCAGCTCCCAGGTGTCCAGGATGTTGTCCGCTTCCGCCACCACCGCGAAGCCGCCATACAGGTAGCCGGCATAGGGGCGCTCGGCGGCGACCAGGGTGCTGGCGGCGGTGTCGTTGGGGGTGTAGATGTTGTGCCCCAGGGCGTAGCCCGCCCGCAGCAAGGCATCCGGGTGCACGAAGGGCATGGCGCCGGCGAAGCGGCGGATGAAGTCGGGCACGTCATCGCTCTTGGACAGCCAGGACAGGCGCAGGCCATTGGAGTAATGCTGGTCCGTGCCGGTAAACACGTCGTTCTCCATCAGCACGGTGTAGGTGCCGCCGGCTTCCGCCCAGGCTGGCGCGGCCAGTGCCGTCAGGCAGGCGAACAGGAAGAAGCGGAGGCGGGGGAACGGGCGGAGGGTCACGGTGCTGGGCGGTGAGGTGTTTGTGGCCATTCTAATGGCCCGCCGTCGCGGAGATGTGACAAGCGCACGGCGGGTTCCCGGGTGTTTGGGCCGGCCTTTCCGGGGGTTGGGGCCGGGGCCGCCGCATCGCTATACTGGCTGCGTTTGGATACGGCTCAGGGAGGCGGCATGGACCACGACCACGAATCCTTCGAGCGCGGGCCAGCCCTGGCGCGCATGGCGTCGGCGCTGCCCGCTGCCACTTACAACCTCACCCGCATCCTCCTGGCCGCCAGCCCCACCGGCTGCGTGTTCGTGCCCATCCGTAGCATGCAGTATCTGGCGGTGGTGGACCGGGAGGAGGTCATCTTCGTCGACAGCCAGTACAAGCGCTGGGTGGCGGTGGCCTGGCAGGGCTTCCAGCCCCAGGCCCGCGCCGCCCTGGATGAGCCGGTGGCCTATGAGGCGGTGTTCTACACCCCGGAGGGACGCGACACCCAGCGCCGCTTGCAGGCGGATTTCCATGGGGCGCTGGAATTGCTGGCGGCGCGGCGCCGGCCCAGCAGCCCGGCGGACGTCCTGCCATGGG
>JBGSHR010000237.1:0-2224 GCA_041752155.1 Thiobacillaceae bacterium
GGTACACAAGGCCGATGTGCGCCGGCTTTGGCCGGGGCGCCTGGTGGTGGCCTTGGAGGAACACCGCGCCGCCGCCGCCTGGAATGACCGGGCCACCCTGGATACCCATGGCGAGGTATTTGCGGTGGCGCCCTATGGCCACCTGCCGCGCATCTTCGCCGCCGACGGCATGGAGCGGGAGGTGGCACGGCGTTACGGCGAGTTCAGCGAGATCGTCAAGCCCCTGGATTTGCAAGTGGAACAGCTGGTGGTGACCGCGCGGCAATCGTGGCGCGTGCGTCTCTCCGGCGGCATCAACGTGGAACTGGGGCGGGAGCGCATAAATGAACGCCTGGCGCGCTTCGCTCGGGTCTATCCCCAGGCCGTGGCCGCGGCGGGCGCTATTCAGCGGGTGGATATGCGCTACCCCAACGGTTTCGCCGCCCAAATCGATACCCGGAAGACGTCCCAGGCGGAAAAAGGCCAACGGGGCGCCAGCGCCCGGGCGGAACGCGTTAATCAGCAGGCAGACAAGGCATGAGCAAGACTCGCAGTGAGAACAAGGATCTGATCGTCGGCCTCGACATCGGCACTTCCAAGATCGTCGCCTTGGTGGCGGAGGTGATGCCGGAAGGCGGACTCAGCATCATCGGCATGGGGCATGCCCCCTCCCGGGGCCTGAAGAAGGGCGTGGTGGTCAACATCGAGGCCACCGTCACCGCCATTCAGCGCGCCCTGGAAGAGGCCGAGCTGATGGCCAACTGCAAGATCACCCAGGTCTATACCGGCATCGCCGGCAGCCACATCAAGGCCCAGAACTCCAGCGGCATGTTGCCGATCCGCGACCGCGAGGTGTCCCAGGCGGACGTGGACCGGGTGGTGGAGATCGCCCGGGCCCTGAACATTCCGGCCGACCAGCAGATCCTCCACGTGCTGCCCCAGGAATTCATCATCGACGGCCAGGACGGGGTGCGCGAGCCCCTGGGCATGTCCGGCGTGCGTCTGGAGGTGAAGGTGCACATCGTCACCGGCGCCGTGTCCGCCGCCCAGAACATCGTCAAGTGCGTGCGCCGCTGTGGCCTGGAGGTGAAGGATCTGGTGCTGCAACCCCTGGCCTCCAGCTATGCCGTGCTGAACGAAGACGAGAAGGACCTGGGCGTGTGTCTGGTGGATATCGGCGGCGGCACCACCGATATCGCCGTGTTCACCCGCGGCGCCATCCAGCACGTGGCGGTGATTCCCGTGGCCGGCGACCAGATCACCAACGACATCGCCATGACCCTGCGCACGCCGACGCGGGAGGCGGAGGACCTGAAGATCGACCACGGTATCGCCCTGCGCCAGTTGGCCGCCCGGGACGACATGATCGAGGTGCCGGGCATCGGCGAGCGGGGCCCGCGCATGCTGTCCAAGCAACTTCTATCCGAGGTGATCGAGCCCCGGGTGGAGGAGCTGTACAGCCTGGTTCAGGCGGAACTGCGGCGCAGCGGCTTCGAGGAGCAGATCTCCTCGGGCATCGTCCTCACCGGCGGTTCCAGCCTGATGAAGGGCATGGTGGAACTGGGCGAGGAGATCTTTCACATGCCGGTGCGCCTGGGCATGCCGGAGTACATCGGCGGCCTGTCCGAGCGGGTGCGCAGCCCCCGCTACGCCACCGCCGTGGGCCTGCTCCTGGCCGGCCAGGAAAAGCTGGAGATCGACCAAGCCGCCCGCATCCAGGGGGCGAGTTTCAAGCAGATTCTGGAACGGATGAAGTCATGGTTTCAACAGAACTTTTAGCGAGCGGTAGGCGGGAAACGGTGGGCGCGGGTGGTATGCGCGCACCGTCGGCCGTTTCGCCGTTCATCGATTTAAGCGCGCGTGTGTGTAACCTAGGAGGGATGAAAAATGTTGTTTGAACTGGAAGACCTGCAAACCCAGGAGGCCGTGATCAAGGTCATCGGCGTCGGAGGCTGCGGCGGCAACGCCGTGGATCATATGATCGGCAAGGGCATGGAGGGCGTGGAGTTCATCTGCGTCAATACCGATGCCCAAGCCTTGAAGCGCAGCCGGGCCACGGTCCAGCTGCAGATCGGCAACTCGGCCACCAAGGGCCTGGGGGCCGGCGGCAAGCCCGAAGTGGGTCGGGAGGCGGCCCTGGAGGATAGGGAACGCATCGCCGAACTCATTGATGGCGCCGATATGCTGTTCATCGCCGCCGGCATGGGCGGCGGCACCGGCACCGGCGCCGCGCCGGTGGTGGCGG
>JBGSHR010000238.1:0-45264 GCA_041752155.1 Thiobacillaceae bacterium
CCGGTGATGACGAGGTGCCGGATTTCCATTATTTGACTTGCATGCCAGGCGTGGCGCCGGAATCGGGGGAGAGAATGTAAAGGCCGCCGGTCTTGCCTTCTGGATCGGAGGCGGCGAGCACCATGCCTTCGCTCATGCCGAACTTCATCTTGCGCGGCGCCAGGTTGGCCACCATCACCGTCAGCCGCCCCACCAGGGACTCGGGCGCATAGGCGGCCTTGATGCCGGCGAACACGGTGCGGGTCTCCGTGCCGATGTCCAAGGTGAGCTTCAACAGCTTGTCCGCCCCCTCCACGTGTTCGGCGTTGGCGATGCGGGCGATGCGCAGGTCCACCTTGGTGAAGTCGTCGATGGAGATGAACCCCGCTCCCTCCGGGAGAGGGGCCTGGGGTGAGGGAACGCTGGCGGGTTTGGCCGCGGCGGCTTGCTGATGCGCGCCGTGGCGCACCGGGTGCTCGGTAGCCGGCCGGGCTCCCTCACCCCCAGCCCCTCCCCCGGCGGGGGAGGGGAGCAGGCTTTCCCGGTTCTCTTCCACCATGGCCTCGATCTTCTTGGGGTCGATGCGGGTCATCAGGTGCTTGTATTCATTGATGGCGTGATCCGCGAGGAGGGTGCCGGCGTCGGCCCAGGTCAGGGGCGGAATATTCAGGAAGGCTTCCACCTCCTGGGCCAGTCTGGGCAGCACGGGCTTGAGGTAGAGGGAGAGCAGGCGGAAGGCGTTGACCGCCACGGTGCAGGCCTGGTGCAGCTCCGCGTCGCGGCCTTCCTGCTTGGCCATTTCCCAGGGCTTGTGCTGATCCACGTACTGGTTGGCCAGGTCCGCCAAGGCCATGATCTCGCGCAGGGCCTTGCTGAATTCCCGCGCCTCGTACAGGCCGGCGATGTTCGCGGCGGCCGCCTGCATGGCGGGCAGGGGGGTGTCCGCGCTGGAAAGGGTGCTCAACCTGCCGGCGAAACGCTTGCTGATGAAACCGGCGGAACGGCTGGCGATGTTGACGAACTTGCCGATCAGGTCGCTGTTCACGCGGGCGGCGAAGTCCTCCAGGTTGAGGTCGATGTCTTCCAGGTTGTTGCCCAGCTTGGCGGCGTAGTAGTAGCGCAGCCATTCCGGATTGAGGTGGTTGAGATAGCTCTCGGCGGTGATGAAGGTGCCCCGGGACTTGGACATCTTGGCGCCGTTCACCGTGAGGAAGCCGTGGCAGAACACCCCGGTGGGGGTGCGGAAGCCGGCGTGGTGCAGTTCGGCGGGCCAGAACAGGGCGTGGAAGTAGAGGATGTCCTTGCCGATGAAGTGGTACACCTCGGCCTGGGAATCCGGCCGCCAGAATTCGTTGAAATCCAGGCCGTTGCGGTCGCACAGGTTCTGGAAGCTGCCCATGTAGCCGATCGGGGCGTCCAGCCAGACGTAGTAGTACTTGCCCGGTGCGTCGGGGATCTCGAAGCCGAAGTAGGGCGCGTCCCGGGAGATGTCCCAGTCGGACAGGCCGCCTTCCAGCCACTCGTTGAGCTTGTTGCCGGCCTCGGCCTGGACCTGGGGCGGGGCGATCCAGCCGCGCAGGAAGTCGGCGCAGCGCGGGTCGGAGAGCTTGAAGAAATAGTGGTCGGACTGCTTCTTCACCGGTGTGGCGCCGGACACGGCGGAGAACGGGTTGATCAGGTCGGTGGGCTGGTAGGCGGCGCCGCAGGCCTCGCAGGAATCGCCGTACTGGTCCTTGGCGTGGCACTTGGGGCATTCGCCCTTGATGAAACGGTCGGGCAGGAACATCTGCTTGACCGGGTCGTAGAACTGCTCGATGGCGCGCACTTCGATCAGGCCGGCGTCCTTGAGGCGGGTGTAGATGGTGTCGGCGTAGTGGCGGGTTTCCGGGGTGTTGGTGGAATAGAAGTTGTCGAAGGCCACGTGGAAGCCGTCGAAGTCGCGCTTGTGCTCGTGCCAGGTGCGCGCTATCAGTTGTTCCGGGGTGATGCCTTCCTTCTCCGCGCGCAGCATGATGGGGGTGCCGTGGGTGTCGTCGGCGCACACGTACCAGCATTCGTGGCCCTGCATCTTCTGGAAGCGCACCCAGATGTCGGTCTGGATGTATTCCACCAGGTGGCCCAGGTGGATGCTGCCGTTGGCGTAGGGCAGGGCGGAGGTGACGAGGATTTTTCTATTCGGGCGGGACATGGCGATCTGCGGGCTGGAAATGGCGCTATTTTACGCAGCCCGGCGTGGACAGGAGACGGCAATTGGCAAAGACACAGCGCAGCGCCCTCAGGCCCGGCGTGACCAGACGCGAGGTGTGGGCCTGGGCCATGTTCGATTTCGCCAACTCGGGCTACACCACCGTGGTCATCACCGCCGTGTTCAACGCCTATTTCGTGGCCACGGTGGCGGGCAACGCGCCCTGGGCCACCCTGGCCTGGACCGGCGCCCTGGCCCTGTCCTATGCCCTGATCATGCTCACCGCCCCGGCCCTGGGGGCCTATGCCGATCTGCGCACGGCCAAGAAGCGCCTGCTGGCCATCACCACCGTTGGCTGCGTGCTGGCCACGGCGGCCCTGGGTCTGGCCGGGCCGGGGGACATCTGGCTGGCGGCGTTGTTGGTGGTGGTGAGTAACTATTTCTTCGGCACCGGCGAGAACCTCATCGCCGCCTTTCTGCCGGAACTGGCCCGGGGCCGCTCCCTGGGCTGGGTGTCGGGCCTGGGCTGGGGCCTGGGCTACCTCGGCGGTATCGTCAGTTTGGGCGCCAGCCTGGCCTATGTACTGCATGCCCAATTCCTGGGCCAGTCCGCCAGCCAGTTCGTGCCGGTGACCCTGTTTCTCACCGCTGGCATTTTTGCACTGGCCGCCTTGTCCACCTTCCTGTTCCTCAAGGAGCGTCCCATGGGGGAGGGCTCCGCCGAGCATCCCGTGGTGTCCGCTTACCGCCGCATGCTGGATACCCTGGGCCGCGCCCGCGACTATCCCGATCTGCTCCGCTTCCTGGTGTGCATCGTTTTCTATCAGGCCGGAGTGCAGGCGGTGATCGCTCTGGCTGCGGTCTATGCCCAGCAGGCCATGGGTTTCAATACCCAACAGAGCATCGTGTTGATCCTGGCGGTGAACGTGATGGCCGCCCTGGGGGCGTTGGGCTTCGGCCATGTACAGGATCGAATCGGCCACAAGGCGGCGGTGGCCTGGACCCTGGCCGGCTGGCTGTTGACCATCGTCCTGGCCTGGCTTGCTCCGGGGGCGGGCCTGTTCTGGCTGGCCGCCGGCTTGGCGGGCTTGTGCCTGGGGGCTTCCCAGTCCGCTGGTCGAGCCATGGTTGGATACCTCAGTCCTCCGTCGCGGCGGGCGGAGTTCTTCGGCCTGTGGGGCATGGCGGTGAAGTTGTCCTCCATCCTGGGACCGGTAACTTATGGCGCGGCCGTGTGGCTGAACGGCGGCGCGCATCGGTCCGCCATGTTGACCCTGGCGCTGTTTTTCATCGTCGGTTTGGTCGTGCTAACCGGTGTGGATATGCGCCGGGGGCGGCGCGCGGCCTTGCGGGGGGAAAAAAAGAATATGGAAATCCACGTTGCCGCCGCGGAAAGGCTTGGATAGAATGCGCCACTCTTTAGGCGCGTAGCTCAGCTGGTTAGAGCACCACCTTGACATGGTGGGGGTCGTTGGTTCGAGTCCAATCGCGCCTACCAGCTACCCATAGGAACAATACGAGATGGATGTTCGAACTTGCACGATCCTCTGGATCTCCCAAGCGGCTTGAGCCTTATCTCGATATTGACCTGAAGAAAAAGTGCGGCCAGCCCGCACTTTTTTTTTGCCTCGAATTTTTTGTATTTGATTGATCGATTTTCCGGAGTCGGACATGCCTCAGATCAGATTGCCCGATGGCTCGGTTCGGGCCTTCGATAACCCGGTGACCGTGGCCCAGGTGGCGGCCAGCATCGGCGCCGGCCTGGCCCGGGCGGCCCTGGCCGGCAAGTTGGACGGCCAGTTGGTGGATACCTCCCATCTGATCGAACAGGATGCGGACCTGGCCATCATCACCGACAAGGATGCGGACGGCCTGGACCTGATCCGCCATTCAACGGCCCATCTCCTGGCCTACGCGGTCAAGCAGTTGTTCCCGGATGCCCAGGTAACCATCGGCCCGGTGATCGAGGACGGCTTCTATTACGACTTCTCCTTGAAGACCCCCTTCACGCCGGAAGACCTGGCGGCCATCGAGAAGCGCATGGCGGAGCTGGTCAAGCAGGACATCCCGGTGACCCGGGAGGAGTGGGATCGGGATGCGGCGGTGGACTTCTTCAAGTCCATCGGCGAGCACTACAAGGCGGAGCTCATCGCCAGCATTCCGGCCGGCCAGACCATTTCCTTGTATCGGGAAGGCGACTTCATCGACCTGTGCCGGGGCCCCCACGTGCCCAGCACCGGCAAGCTCAAGGTCTTCAAGCTCATGAAGCTGGCCGGCGCCTACTGGCGCGGCGACTCCAAGAACGAGATGCTGCAACGGGTGTACGGCACTGCCTGGGCCAACAAGGACGACCTGGCCGCCTATCTGCATCGTCTGGAAGAGGCGGAGAAGCGAGACCACCGTCGCCTGGGCAAGCAGCTGGACCTGTTTCATCTCCAGGACGAAGCGCCGGGCATGGTGTTCTGGCATCCCCACGGCTGGGTGCTGTGGCAGGAGATCGAGCAGTACATGCGCGGGAAATTCATCGAGTACGGCTACCAGGAAGTCAAAACCCCCACGGTGATGGACAAGAGCCTGTGGGAGAAGTCCGGCCACTGGGACAACTACCGGGAACAGATGTTCACCACCGCCTCGGAGAACCGGGATTACGCGGTGAAGCCCATGAACTGCCCCGGCCACGTGCAGATCTTCAATCACGCCCTGCGCAGCTACCGGGACCTGCCTCTGCGTTTGGCTGAGTTTGGTTCCTGCCATCGCAACGAGCCCTCCGGTGCGCTGCATGGCCTGATGCGGGTGCGTGCCTTCACCCAGGACGATGCCCACATCTTCTGTACCGAGGATCAGATCCAGGCCGAGGTGTCGGACTTCATCAAGATGCTCCAGGCCTGCTATGCGGATTTCGGCTTTGCCGACGTGCTGGTGAAGCTCTCCACCCGTCCCGACAAACGGGTCGGTTCGGACGAGAGCTGGGACAAGGCGGAGGCCGCCCTGGCGGCGGCGCTGGAACAGAATGCCCTGGCCTTCGATCTGCAGCCCGGCGAGGGCGCTTTCTACGGACCCAAGATCGAGTTCACCCTGAAAGATTCTTTGGGCCGGCTGTGGCAGGTGGGCACCATCCAGCTGGACTTCAACCTGCCGGTGCGCCTGGGCGCCGAATTCGTGGACGAGGACAACACCCGCAAGCCGCCGGTCATGCTGCACCGGGCCATCCTCGGCTCCATGGAGCGCTTCATCGGCATCCTCATCGAACACTACGCCGGCAACTTCCCGGTTTGGCTGGCGCCGGTGCAGGCGGTGGTGATGTGCATCACCGATGCCCAGGCGGAATATGCCGCCCAAATCACGGAAGCCCTTAGAAAACAAGGCTTCCGCGTGGTTTCGGACTTGAGAAACGAGAAGATTACCTATAAAATCCGCGAGCACTCCATGCAGCGCGTGCCGTTTCAAGTGATCGTGGGCGAGAAAGAACGCCTGGAAAACAAGGTGGCGGTGCGAGCAAGGGGTGGCGAGGATCTCGGCCAGATGGGCCTTGAGGACTTGGTCGCCAAGCTGCGTGAGGGGATTTGAATATCACAGGAGCCGATGAAGCTGATCGGCTCCTCGTTTTTTGACCATTAAAAGGGGCTTGAGATAGCACAGGACAAGGAACCCCGAATCAACGGCGAGATCGACACGCCTCAGATTCGACTGGTAGGGGTGGACAGCGAGCAGCTGGGTATCGTGAGTCTGCGGGAAGCGCTGAGCAAGGCGGAAGAAGCTGAGCTGGATCTGGTGGAGATTGCGCCTCAGGCGGAGCCTCCGGTATGCCGAATCATGGATTACGGCAAGTTCAAGTACCAGGAGAGCAAGAAGCAGCACGACGCCAGGCTCAAGCAGAAGCAGATCCAGGTCAAGGAAGTGAAGTTCCGCCCGGGTACCGACGAGGCGGATTACCAGGTCAAGCTGCGCAATCTGGTTCGCTTCCTGGACGAGGGTGACAAGGCCAAGATTACCCTGCGCTTCCGTGGTCGAGAGATGGCCCACCAGGAATTGGGTTTGCAGTTGCTCAAGCGGGTCGAGGCGGATTTGGCCGAACTCGGTGTGGTGGAACAGTTTCCCAAGATGGAAGGGCGGCAGATGGTGATGGTCCTGTCCCCGAAGAAGAAGAAATAAGTTATCGATTT
This sequence comes from Thiobacillaceae bacterium, assembly GCA_041752155.1. Taxonomy (GTDB): domain Bacteria; phylum Pseudomonadota; class Gammaproteobacteria; order Burkholderiales; family Thiobacillaceae; genus PFJX01. Next base: position 6,328 of record JBGSHR010000238.1, read on the forward strand.
TGTGAGGTGGGCACGGCCTCTTAACCGTGCCGAACAAGTGCCGTATGGCTAGTCAAGCGCTCCCGTTGGGGGCCGCCAGGCGGCATCGAAGAAAAGGAGCATTCCCATGCCCAAGATGAAGACCAAGAGCGGGGCCGCCAAGCGCTTCCGCGTGCGGGGCAGCGGCAGCATTAAGCGGTCCTCCGCCTATATGCGCCACATCCTCACCAAGAAGACCACCAAGCGTAAGCGCCACCTGCGCGGTATGTCTGACGTCAATCCCTCCGACATCGGTCACGTCCGTGACATGATGCCCTACGCCTAAAAAGGAGACCAGACATGCCTCGCGTTAAACGTGGTGTTACCGCCCGCGCCAGCCACAAGAAGGTGTTGGACGCGGCCAAGGGTTACCGTGGCCGTCGCAAGAACGTATTCCGGGTAGCCAACGAAGCGGTCATGAAGGCCGGTCAGTATGCCTATCGTGACCGTCGCCAGAAAAAGCGTCAGTTCCGCGTATTGTGGATTGCCCGTATCAACGCCGCCGTGCGCGAGCTGGGTATGGACATGACCTACAGCGTGTTCATGAACGGCCTGAAGAAGGCGAACATCGAGATCGACCGCAAGGTGCTTTCCGACATGGCCATCTTCGACCAGCCCGCCTTCGCCAAGATTGCGGAACAGGCCAAGGCCAGCCTGGGAGCCTAACTAGCTCCCAGCACTACTAGGGAGGCCTGAGAGGGCCTCCCTTTTCATTTCCGGGTTAGTCAACGAGTGCGCTCATGAATCTGGACGAAATTCTCAAGGATGCCGAACGCGAATTCGGTGCCGTCACCAGCCTGCCCATATTGGATCAGGTGAAGGCCCGTTTTCTGGGAAAAAGCGGCGCCATCACGGAACAGATGAAAGGCCTGGGCGCCTTGCCGGCGGAAGAGCGCAAGGCGGCCGGCGCGCGTATCAACCTGGTCAAGGGCCAGGTGGAAGCGCTGTTGCAGGCGCGGCGCGAGGCGATCCAGGCGGCGGAGCTTGAGCGTCAACTGGCGGCCGAATCCCTGGACGTGACCCTGCCCGGGCGCGGTGAAGGCGTGGGCGGGCTGCATCCTGTCACCCGCACCCTGGCCCGTATCGAACAACTGTTCGCCTCCATCGGTTTCGCGGTGGCGGACGGTCCCGAGATCGAAACCGATTTCTACAACTTTACCGCCCTGAACATCCCGGAAAATCACCCGGCCCGGGCCATGCACGACACCTTCTACCTGGAAAGCGGCCATCTGTTGCGCACCCATACCTCGCCGGTGCAGGTGCATTACATGCAGAACCACCAGCCGCCTATCCGCATCATCGCGCCGGGGCGGGTGTATCGCGTGGACTCGGACGCCACCCATTCGCCCATGTTCCATCAAGTGGAAGGCCTGTGCGTGGATGAGCAGGTGAGCTTCGCCAATCTCAAAGGCGTCGTGCAGGATTTTTTGCAGCGGTTTTTTGAGCGGGACGATCTGCGGGTGCGTTTTCGCCCCTCCTTCTTCCCCTTCACAGAGCCGTCTGCCGAGATGGATATGAGCTGGGGGGATGGCTGGCTGGAAATCGGCGGCTGCGGCATGGTCCACCCCAACGTGCTGAGCCATGTGGGCATCGACACGGAGCGCTTCCAGGGCTTCGCCTTCGGCCTGGGGGTGGAGCGCCTGGCCATGTTGCGCTACGGCGTCGACGACCTGCGTCTGTTCTTCGAGAACGACCTCCGCTTCCTCAAACAATTCGCCTGATTCGCCGGGATACCTGTCATGCAATTCTCCGAAGCCTGGCTGCGCAGCCTCGTCAATCCGAACCTGACCACCGAGCAGCTTGGCCATGTGTTGACCATGGCCGGCCTGGAGGTGGAGGCCATCAAGCCGGTGGCCGCCGCTTTCACCCGGGTGGTGGTGGGGGAAATACTCGCCGCAGAGAAACATCCCGATGCCGACCGGCTCCAGGTCTGCCAGGTGGATGTGGGCGAGGGCGTGCCCCTTACCATCGTCTGCGGCGCCCCCAATGCCCGCGCCGGTCTGAAGACCGCCTGCGCCCGGGTGGGTGCCGAGTTGCCTGGTATCCAGATCAAGCAGGCGAAGGTGCGCAATGTGGAGTCCTTCGGCATGCTGTGTTCCGCCAAGGAGCTGGGCATGGCCGAGGCGGCCGATGGCATCATGGAATTGCCCGCGGACGCGCCGGTAGGGGCCCAGTTGCGCGATTGGCTGAACCTAAATGACCGCCTCTTCACCCTCAAACTGACCCCCAACCGGGGCGATTGTTTATCCCTGGCCGGTATCGCCCGGGAAGTGGCGGCCCTGACCGCCATGCCGCTGAATGCGGTGGACAGCAGCCCGGTGCCGGCCGCCTTGATGGATGTCCACCCGGTCGCCATCGACGCCCAGGCCGCCTGTCCGCGCTACTGCGGTCGGGTGATCCGTGGAGTCGATACCCGTGCCGCCACGCCCCGCTGGATGGTGGAGCGCCTGGAGCGTTCCGGCCTGCGCGCCATCCATCCGGTGGTGGATGTGACCAATTACGTCTTGCTGGAGCTGGGCCAGCCCATGCACGCCTTCGATCTGGCCCGCCTGCAAGGCGGCGTGCTGGTGCGCATGGCTAACGCAGGAGAAAAGCTGGACCTGCTCAACGAGCAAACCATCGAACTCAGGGAAGATGCCCTGGTGATCGCCGATGAAAGTGGCGCCCTGGCCCTGGCCGGCATCATGGGCGGTGCCGCCAGCGCGGTGGGGAATGCCACCTGCGATCTGTTCCTGGAAGCTGCCCATTTCGCCCCCGATGCCATCGCCGGGCGGGCCCGTGCCTATGCCCTCTCCACCGATTCCTCCCACCGCTTCGAGCGCGGGGTGGACCCGGAGTTGCCAAGACTGGCCATGGAACGGGCCACGCGCCTGATCCTGGATATCTGCGGCGGGCAGTGCGGACCGGTGGTGGAGACCGGCTCGGGTGTGTCTGAGCGAGGGGCCATCCCTTTCCGTCCGGAACGGGTCCGGCGCGTGCTGGGCTTCGATCTGGTGGATGCCGCCATGGCGGACATCCTTTCCCGCCTAGGGATGAAAGTGGCTGCGGCCGAAGTCGGTTTCCTGGCTACGCCGCCGAGCTACCGCTTCGATCTCGCCCGTGAAGTGGATCTGATCGAAGAAATCGCCCGGGTGCACGGTTACGACGCGATTCCGGCCATCGCTCTGTGCGACGAGCGCGCCATGCTGCCCTTAGGAGAGGGCGAGCGCCCAGAGCGAGAAATTAAAAATCTTTTGGTGGCAAGGGGTTACCAGGAGATTATCACCTATAGCTTTATATCCTCTGAGCTCGACCTGGCCTTCCGCGACGAGGGGGGGAGCATTCCTTTGCTCAATCCCATCGCCAGCCAGATGGGGGTCATGCGCGGTGGGTTGATGGGCGGGCTGGTGCAGACCCTGCGCCACAATCTCAATCACGGTCAGGAACGCGTGCGCGTGTTCGAGGCCGGTCGAGTGTTTAGCTCGGCGGATGCCGAGGGGCAGCCTTTGCGCATCGCCGCCCTGGTTTATGGTGCGAACCGCCCGGAACAGTGGGGAGAGCCCGCGCGTGGGGCGGATTTCTTTGACCTCCGTGCCGACCTGGAGGCCTTGCTGTATCCCCTGTCGGCCCAGTTCGTTGCCGCCGAGCACCTGGCTCTGCATCCGGGTCAGTGTGCCCGCATCGAACTCGGTGGACAGAGGCTAGGCTGGCTCGGGTCCTTGCATCCACGGCTGGTGCAGAAATTCGGTTTTGCCAAGGCTCCCGTCCTGTTTGAGCTGGATCTGTTGCCCCTGACATCGCGCGATGCGCCTCGCTATCGTGGCATGCCGCGTTTCCCGGCGGTGCGCCGCGATATCGCCGTGGTGGTGGATGAAGGTGTGCGTGTGGGGGATATCCTGGCCTGTGTGAAGGCCTCCAAACCCGCGATAGTGGCGGATCTAGCCTTGTTCGACGTGTACCAAGGGCAGGGTGTTGATGCCGGCAAAAAAAGCCTTGCTTTCAAGGTGTTGTTACAACATACTGAGAAAACGCTTACGGATTCTGAAATCGACGTGGCGGTACAGGATGTGGTCAACATTCTGAACAATAATTTCAACGCTAGCTTGCGCGGTTGATTACGGAGTCTTACCGCATGACCCTCACCAAAGCAGAACTGGCCAACCTGTTGTTCGAAAAGGTCGGCTTGAATAAACGCGAAGCCAAAGAGATGGTGGAGACCTTCTTCGAAGAGGTGCGCACCGCCCTGGAAAAAGGCGACAGCGTAAAACTCTCCGGTTTCGGCAATTTTCAGCTGCGCGAAAAGCCCCAGCGTCCTGGGCGTAACCCCAAGACCGGTGAAGAGATGCCCATCACCGCCCGGCGCGTGGTGACCTTTCATGCCAGTCAGAAGCTGAAGGCTATGGTGGAAGAAGCCCATGTCGGACCATCTGCCGAACTCTGAACTCCCCCCCATTCCGCCGAAACGGTATTTCACCATCGGCGAAGTGAGCGAACTGTGCGGCGTCAAGCCCCATGTGCTGCGTTACTGGGAGCAGGAATTCTCCCAGTTGAAGCCGGTCAAGCGGCGCGGCAACCGACGCTATTATCAGCATCACGAGGTGATGTTGATCCGGCGCATCCGGGAACTGCTCTACGAACAGGGCTTTACCATCATTGGCGCGCGCAACCGCCTGCTTTCCGACGGCCCGGAAACTGGAAGTATTGCCCATGAGGATCCGCTTGCCTCGACGGCTGACGGTGTGGACTTGGCCAGCCTCAAGCGCGAACTGGGCGAGATCATCGAGTTGCTCAAGCACTAGCTGCTTGCCCGCCGCCCCTCCGGGCCTCGTTTTCTCCCCTTCGCCATATCGCCTCGGTGTTGTCGCAGGGCGAGCAAACATTCCAGATGCTTCCCAAACACGGGGCGATTCACCTAATCTGAGCGGCGCATGATTCCCGCCATGCTCAGGAGGTGTAGCCGTGCTCCAGGAAATGACCGACGATATTCTTGTCTTCCCGGTGCGGTGCGGCTCGGCCCGACCAAACCGATGTGGAGCAGAGTAGTGCGCGCCCTCATTGCCCCAAACCTGGACGATACGTACCTGGCCATTTATCTCTGCATCACGTTTCACCCGAGTGAAACGGCGGACGGGCTGGGCTGAGGCTATAGATCATGGGGCAGGAGATCGCGCGCACGGTTTTCTCGGCAGATGATTTCCAGCGCTTTCATGGGGCTCTCGCCGAGGAGACCCGGCAGCTGGCTGCCTTTGCGCGGGACGGTGGATTCATGGATCCACGTTACGTGGTCGGGTTCGAACTGGAGGCTTGGCTGTTGGATCATGCCGGTCTGCCCAATCCCATCAACCAGCCCTTCCTGAAAGCCTTGCACGATCCGTTGGTGGTGCCGGAACTCTCCCGCTTCAATGTGGAGATCAACGGGCCGCCCCAGGAAATGGGCCCCGGCGCGTTGTCGGCACTGGAATATTCCCTGCGCGCTACCTGGGCCCGATGCCAGGATACCGCCCACGCCATGGACACCATGCTGGCCATGATCGGCATTCTGCCCACGATCCGCGACGAAGACCTGGGTCTGGCAAACCTCTCAGCCCAGAATCGCTATGTCGCGCTCAATCAGCAAGTCCAGCGGCAGCGGGCCGGTGAACCGATTTGCATCGATATCGACGGGATGGACCCGCTCCGGATAAAGCGGCCGGACGTCATGTTGGAAGCCGCCACCACCTCGTTTCAGGTGCATCTGCAGGTGCCTTATCACCAGGCCGGTCGTCATTACAACGCCGCGCTGATTGCCAGCGCCCCGGTCCTGGCGGCCTCCACCAATTCACCGCTGCTGTTTGGCCACAGGCTGTGGCGCGAGACCCGCATCCCCCTGTTCGAGCAGTCGGTGGAACTGGGCGGTTATGGCGGCCTGGCGGATCGGACGGTACGCCGCGTCACATTCGGTCGGAGCTATGTGGACCGGGATCTCATGGACCTGTTCCTGGAGAACCTGACGCTCTATCCGGTTCTTTTGCCCATGGGGCAACTGTCCACCGGGCAAAACTATCCCCACTTGCGTCTGCACAATGGCTGTATCTGGCGCTGGGTCAGGCCCCTGCTCGGTTTCGATGCGGATGGCTTGCCCCATGTGCGCATCGAACAGCGGGTGTTGCCCAGCGGTCCCACAATCCTGGACATGATGGCCAATGCCGCCTTTCATTTCGGTCTTACCCATGCCCTCGCCAGCAGTCCCAGGGCGCCGGAGCGGGAACTGGCCTTCGTGGATGCCAGCGCCAATTTCTACCGCGCCGCGCGGGAAGGCCTCGATGCCCGGCTGGTATGGTTGGACGGACGCAGCTACCCGGCGCCGGAGCTGATCCAGGCGTGGTGTTTGCCCCTGGCACGCCAGGGGCTTGCAGATCTCGGCCTGGAGTCAGCCGAGGTGGAGCGTTATCTGGATGTGTTGGCGGCTCGGGTAGCCAGCGGCCAGACCGGGGCAGAGTGGCAACTGGGCCGGCTGGCACGCGAGCGGGGGGATGTGGCGCGCATGATGGAGGTCTATTTGCATAACCAACGTGCCGACTTGCCGGTGCATGAATGGGATGTCCGAGAAGATCCATGCTGACCATTTACGACCATGTCCCCCACGGACTACTGCACCAAGCGGCAGCCGGCCTTGGGGAGATACTGTCGGGCCCAACGTTGCTCCACCTGCCCGGCCGGCGCCCGGATGCGCTATTCGTCTCCGTGCTGCTGCACGGCAACGAGGACACGGGGTGGCTGGCGGCTCGGGCGATCCTGCGCAAATACGCACAGATGCCGTTGCCGCGCGCTTTGTCCCTGTTTATCGGCAACCTGGAGGCGGCGCGGGTGGGCGTGCGCCGCCTGGATGGCCAGCCGGACTACAACCGCGTCTGGCCCGGTAGCCCGGAGCGCCATCTGCCCGAAGCCGCCATGATGGCGCGGGTGGTGGAGGAGATGCGGGTACGTCAGGTGTTCGCCAGCATCGACATCCACAACAACACCGGGCTGAATCCCCACTACGCCTGCGTCAACCGGCTGGACCGGGATTTTCTCCATCTCGCCCGCTTGTTCTCGCGCACGGTGGTTTATTTCGTGCGTCCCCTGGGGGTGCAGTCCGCCGCCTTCGCCGAGTTTTGTCCCGCCGTCACGCTGGAGTGCGGCAAGCCCGGAGCGCCAGGCAGCGTGGAACATGCGGTGGAGTTCCTGGAGTCCTGTCTGCACCTGTCGGAATTTCCTGTCCATCCGGTGGCTGCCGGCGATGTGGATCTATTCCATACCGTCGCCACGGTCAAGGTGCCGGAACACCTGAGTTTCGGTTTCGGTCCCCAGGGTTTTGATATCGAGTTTGCCCCGGAGCTGGACCACTTCAACTTCCAGGAGCTGGCATCGGGCACCCTCTTGGGGCGGACTCGTCCGGGCGGGTGGGCCTGTCTCGCCGCGCTGGATGAACAGGGCCAGGACGTGGGCAGACGGCTGTTCGATTGCGCCGATGGCCTGATTCGTCTGAAGCGGGCGCTGATGCCCGCCATGCTCACCCGGGACGAGCGGGTGATCCGCCAGGATTGCCTGTGCTACCTCATGGAACGCCTGCCTTACCCGGACGCGCGGGAGCGTTGAGGGAAACCGGGTCATATTTCCGCATTATTTCTGCAATCGTTGTTTACCCGGTGTTCCTAACCCCATATAATGCGCGGCGTTCGGGGCGTAGCGCAGCCTGGTAGCGCACCTGCATGGGGTGCAGGGGGTCGGAGGTTCGAATCCTCTCGCCCCGACCACTTTTTCTCTCCTATTTTCGCGGCTCATGCGAATTCTCCTAAGCAACGACGACGGCTATTTTGCACCAGGACTGGCCGCCCTCGCCGCAACCCTTACCAGCCATGGTCATGACGTCACGGTAGTCGCGCCCGAGCGCGACCGCAGTGGTGCGAGCAATTCCCTGACCCTGGACCGGCCGCTTATGGTGCGCCAGACGCCATCCGGGTTTCATTACGTCAACGGTACGCCCACGGATTGCGTGCATCTGGCCGTAACCGGCTTGCTGCCCCAATTGCCGGACATGGTGATTTCCGGCATCAACCACGGCGCCAACATGGGGGACGATACTGTCTATTCCGGCACCGTGGCGGCGGCGACCGAGGGGTTTCTTCTGGGCATTCCCTCCGTGGCGGTCTCCCTGGCCAATCTCCAGGGCGAACATTTCCAGGTGGCGGCGGACTTTGTGGCGGAGCTTGCCGGGCGTTTCGCCGCCCAACCCTTTCCCGAGCATGTGCTGCTCAACGTGAATGTGCCGGATGTGCCGGCGGACCAGATCCAGGGCGTGGAGGTCACGCGTCTGGGGCGGCGCCACAAGGCCCAGGACACGGTCAAGACCATCAATCCCCGCAACCAGACCATGTATTGGGTCGGCGCGGCGGGGGCGGCCCAGGACGCCGGGCCGGGCACGGATTTCCTGGCCATTTCCAAAGGGCGTATTTCCATCACCCCCTTGCAACTCGATCTCACTCGCTATGCCCAGATGGATCTGGTGCAAGACTGGCTGAAGCGATGAGCAGCTCCGGCATCGGCATGACCTCCCAGCGGGCGCGGGCGCGCATGCTCGAGCGCTTGAAGGAACAGGGGATCAAGGACCCCATGGTGCTGGCCGCCATGGGCGCCATACCGCGTCATCAGTTCCTGGAAGAAGGCATTCAGCAGCGCGCCTACGATGACACCCCCTTGCCCATCGGCCAGGGCCAGACCATCTCCAGTCCGTATATCGTCGCCCTGAGTTGCGAATTGATATGCCAGGGCCGCGCCCTGGAGCGCGTCCTGGAGATCGGTGGTGGTTGCGGTTACCAGGCGGCGGTGTTGTCCAAGCTGGCGAAGGAGGTGGTGAGCCTGGAGCGCATCACCAAGCTGGTGGGACGGGCACGCCAGAACCTGCGCGATATCCGCATCAACAACGTGCTGATCAAGAATGCCGACGGCAGCCTGGGTTTTTCCACCGGCGCGCCTTACGATGCCATTGTCGTGGCGGCGGCCATGCCCTACATCCCCGAGGCCCTGAAGCAGCAGCTCAAGCCCGGGGCGAGACTGGTGGCCCCGGTCGGCGCGGGCGACGTGCAACGCTTGATCATGGTGGAAGCCCTGCCGGAAGGCGGCTTTAGCGAGAAAGAGCTGGAGGCGGTGAAATTCGTTCCACTCCTGTCCGGAGTCAGTTGACTCTTATATTTGCCTTGCTGGCGGCGCTCTGGCTGTCTGGTTGTGGTGGCGCCCGCTACGCCGCTCCTGTGAGCGATGCCTCCCGTTCGAGCAGTCATCGGCCGACTCCGGCCAAGTCCTATCCCCCCGCTCCTCCAGGCCAATATCGGGTTTTGCCAGGTGATACCTTGTACCAGATCGCCTTCGACCACGGCCTGGATTACAAGGATCTGGCCGCCTGGAACAAGCTGGTCGATCCCGACCATATCGCCGCCGGCAGCGCCTTGCGCCTCACTCCCCCCAAGGCGCCGGTGAGGCTCACCGCGTTGCCCAGCAACCCGTCTGCCGAACCGCGACCCTTGCCGGCGGAACCTACCGTCGCCAGCATGGTGTCGGAAGATGCCCCCGTCCTTTGGAGCTGGCCCAGCCGGGGGCAAATATTGACCTCGTTCGGTGAAGGCCTGAATAAAGGGATCGATATCGCCGGCCGCAAAGGCCAACAGGTTCAGGCCGCGGCGGCGGGCCGGGTGGTCTATGCGGGTTCCGGCTTGCGGGGGTATGGAAAACTCATCATCATCCGTCACAACAAGCACCTGCTGTCCGCCTATGCCCACAATGCGCGCATCCTGGTGGTCGAAGGGCAAAATGTCGCGCGCGGCCAGGGTATCGGCGAGATGGGCGACACGGATGCGGACCGTACCAAACTGCATTTTGAGATTCGCGAGCACGGCAAGCCCGTGGATCCTATGAACTACCTAACTACTGCCGGCTGAGAGAGTGTGAGGATGCAAGATGCAAGAAGAGAACGAGCTCGAACCTGAAGGTGAATTGGAGCCATCTGTTGAACAAGAGGTGGAAGAGGGGCATGAATCTACTCATGCCGAAGTGAGCCATGAGTACGAAGCGGCGCAGGACGTCACCCAGATATACCTGAATGAAATCGGTCGGGAGCAGTTGCTGACCCCCGCTCAGGAACGCTCCTTGGCTCAGCAGGTCAGGGAAGGGGATTTCCCGGCGCGCCAGAAGATGATCGAACACAATTTGCGCCTGGTGGTGAACATCGCCAAGCACTACATCAACCGCGGCTTGTCGCTGCTGGATCTGATCGAGGAAGGCAACCTGGGGCTGATGCATGCCCTGGAAAAATTCGAACCGGAGCGGGGCTTCCGCTTTTCCACCTACGCCACTTGGTGGATACGCCAGAACATCGAGCGGGCCATCATGAACCAGTCCCGCACCATTCGCCTGCCGGTGCATGTCATCAAGGAACTCAACGTCTATCTGCGCGCCCAGCGCCATCTGGAGACCCATGGCGTACCGGACGCCGGCCCGGAGGAGATTGCCCACCTCACCGGCAAGACGGTGGAAGAGGTGCGTCGGATACTGGCCCTCAACGACCGGGTCGCCTCCCTGGATGCGCCCTTGGACATCGATCCGACACTTTCCATCGGCGAGGCCATCGCCGATGACCGCTCGGAACAGCCGGAAGACATGTTGCAGACCGCCGAGGTGGAGCACTACGTGCAGGAGTGGCTGACCGAGCTGTCCGACAAGCACCGCTGGGTGATCGAGCGCCGTTTCGGCCTCGACCACCAGGACGTGGCCACCCTGGAGGATCTGGCCGAGCACCTGGGCGTGACCCGGGAGCGGGTGCGCCAGATCCAACTGGAAGCCTTGCAGACCCTGCGCCGCATCCTGCGCCGCAAGGGCATGTCCAAGGACGGGTTGCTGTGACGGCGACGTTGCCCTGGGATCAGATCGACACCGTCTTGCTGGACATGGATGGCACCCTGCTGGACCTGCATTACGACAACCACTTCTGGCAGGTTTATGTGCCGGAAAGGTTTGCCGAGAAGCACGGCCTGCCTTATCAGGACGCCCATGCCGAGTGTTTTCGCCGCTATGACGCCAAGGCGGGAACCCTGGACTGGTACTGCGTGGATTATTGGACCGAGCAGCTCGACCTGGACATCGCCCACTTGAAGCAGGAGGTCGCCCACCTGATCGCCGTGCATCCCGATGTGCCGGAATTCCTGGCCGCGGTGAAGGCCGCCGGCAAGCGGGTGGTGCTGGTCACCAATGCTCATCTCAAGAGCTTGAATTTGAAGATGGATCGCACCGGCTTGCATGTGCATTTCGATGCCATGTACGTCTCCCACGAATACGGTATCGCCAAGGAAGAACCGGCATTCTGGGGCGCGCTACAAGTCAACGAGGCGTTCGATCCGGCCCGTACCTTGTTGGTGGACGACAGCCTGCCCGTGCTGCGCTCGGCCCAGAGTTTCGGCATCGCCCATTTGCTTGCCGTGTTTCGTCCCGACACCCAATTGCCGGACAAGGACGTGGGCGAGTTTGCCGCCATCCGCCGTTTCGGAGAGATCATGCCGGTGGCGCCATGACCTTATCCAAAGTCGATTGCGATGCCCTGCGCCGGGTTTACCTGTTTTCCGGCCTGGAAGACGGCGAATACTTGGAAGCCATCGAGCACGCCAGCGCTCTCCAGGTGGCGCCAGGGCAGATGTTGTTCAGCCAAGGCGATACCGCTCAGGCCATCTACTGGGTGGCCGAAGGAGTGATCCGCCTGTTCCGCGCCTCGCCCCAGGGCGATGAAAAGGTGATTGAACTGGTGGGGGCCAACCGTCTTTTTGCCGAAGCGGTCCTGTTCATGGGCGGACGTTACCCGGTCAATGCCGTGGCCCAGACCCCGGCTCGGCTCATCGCCATCGACGGTCCGGCGTTCAAGGAGTGGCTGGCCAAGGACGCCAACCGTTGCTTCCGCCTCATGGCCGGCATGAGTGCCCGCCTGCACAAACTGGTGAACGAGATTGACCGGCTCACCCTGATGAAAGGGGCGGATCGCCTGTTGCAGTATCTGCTGGACCATTCCGACCCGGATGAAACCGGCCGGCAGAAGGTGGAATGGGAGGCGCCCAAGCAGGTCATCGCCTCGCGCATCGGCGTCAAGCCGGAAACCTTGTCGCGTCTGCTGCATAAACTGACCGACCAGGGCTGTATCGAGGTGTCGGAGCATATCCTCTACATCAGCGATGCGGAGCAGTTGCGCCAAGCCGAGTTGGACTAGCGGCTCGCCACACGGGCGCGTCCTGCGTCCAGGTTAATCCCCCAGGATCAAGGCCGCGGCCACCCGCCGGCCTTCCGCCGCCAGGATGTTGTAGGTGCGGCAGGCGGCGGCGGTATCCATCACCTCCACACCGATACGTGCTTTGATCAGGCCGGCGTAAAGGCCGGGCGCGGGGAAGCGCATGCGCCCGCCGGTGCCCAGCAGCACGATCTCCGGGGCGCGCATGGCCAAGGCGTCGAAATGGACAGCTTGCAGGGCGGCGAAGCCTTGGGCCCAATCGTTTACCACCTCATCTGGCAGGACGATCAGGCAGCGCTCGTGGCGCTCGCCATTCACCAGGATGTAGTCGGGCCCATAACCGTTGATCTGGTTTACCCCGGCCGTTTTGGACAAATGAAGTTTCATTGAATGTGTCGCTGGATTGCCCGTGAAATGGGCACTCGGGTAAGATTACATGCTTTTACGGCGCCCGGTCACCGATGGACGAGTTTCCCAGAATTTCGCGACTACCGCCTTATGTGTTCAACATCACCGGCGACCTGAAAATGGCCGCCCGGCGACGGGGCGAGGACATTATCGACTTCGGCATGGGCAATCCGGATCAGCCCACGCCGCCGCATATCGTCGAGAAGATGATCGAGACCGCCCGGCGCGGCGACACCCACCGTTACTCGGTATCCAAGGGCATCCCGCGCCTGCGCAAGGCCATCTGCAACTGGTACAAGACCCGCTATGACGTGGATCTGGACCCGGAGAAGGAGGCCATCGCCACCATCGGCTCCAAGGAGGGCATCGCCCACCTGTCCCTGGCCACCTTGGATCGGGGCGACATCGTACTGGTGCCCAATCCCAGCTATCCCATCCACATCTACGGCCCGGTGATCGCCGGCGCCGACATCCGCCACATTCCCATGGTGCCCGGGGTCGACTTCTTCCAGGAGATGGAAACGGCCATCCGCAATCATTGGCCGCGGCCGAAGATGCTCATCCTGAACTTCCCCAGCAATCCCACCACCCAGTGCGTGGAGCTGGAGTTCTTCGAGAAGATCGTCGCCATGGCCAAGGAGTACGGCATCTGGGTGGTGCATGATCTGGCCTATGCCGACATCGTCTTCGACGGCTACAAGGCGCCGTCCATCATGCAGGTGCCGGGCGCCAAGGACGTGGCGGTGGAATTCTTCACCTTGTCCAAGAGCTACAACATGCCCGGCTGGCGCGTCGGCTTCATGGTGGGCAACCCCAAGCTGTGCGCCGCGCTGGCCCGCATCAAGAGCTACCACGACTACGGCACCTTCACTCCCATCCAGGTGGCGGCCATAACCGCCCTGGAAGGTCCCCAGGAGTGCGTGGCCGAGATTTGCGACATGTACCGCAAGCGCCGCGATGCCCTGGCAAAGGGCCTGAACGATGTGGGCTGGAAAGTGGCGGCCCCCAAGGCCACCATGTTCCTGTGGACCCCCATCCCGGAGCCTTATGCCCATCTCAAGTCCCTGGAGTTCTCCAAGAAGTTGCTGGGAGATGCCAAGGTGGCGGTCTCTCCCGGCATTGGATTCGGCGAATACGGCGACGACCACGTGCGCTTCTCCCTGATTGAAAACGAAATGCGTACGCGTCAGGCCGTGCGCGGCCTGCGCGACATGTTCAGAAAAGACGGATTAATCAAATGAAACCCATGAATGTAGGCCTGCTGGGCATCGGTACGGTAGGCGGCGGTACCTGGACGGTCCTGACCCGCAACCAGGAAGAGATCACCCGCCGCGCCGGCCGTCCCATCCAGATCACCGCCGTGGCGGACCGCAACCTGGAGCGCGCCCGGGAACTGATCGGCGCGGCGGCCCTGGCCGAGGGCAAGGTCCGCCTCACCGACGACGCCTTCAGCGTGGTGAACGACCCGGATATCGACATCGTCGTGGAACTCATCGGCGGCTACACCCTGGCCAAGGACCTGGTGCTCAAGGCCATCGAGAACGGCAAGCACGTGGTCACCGCCAACAAGGCCCTGCTCGCCGTGCATGGCAACGAGATCTTCGCCGCAGCCCAGAAGAAGGGCGTCATGGTGGCCTTCGAGGCCGCCGTGGCGGGGGGCATTCCCATCATCAAGGCCCTGCGCGAGGGCCTCACCGCCAACCGCATCCAGTGGCTGGCCGGCATCATCAACGGCACCACCAACTTCATCCTGTCCGAGATGCGCGACAAGGGCTTGCCGTTCGACGCTGTGCTCAAGCAGGCGCAAGACCTGGGCTACGCCGAGGCGGACCCCACTTTCGACATCGAGGGCGTCGACGCCGCCCACAAGGCGACCTTGATGGCCTCCATCGCCTTCGGCATCCCGGTGCAGTTCGACAAATGCCACGTGGAAGGCATCACCAAGCTGGAGTCCAAGGACATCCAGTACGCCGAGCAACTGGGCTACCGCATCAAGCTGCTGGGTATTGCCAAGCGCAAGGCCAACGGCGTGGAGCTGCGCGTGCATCCCACCCTGATCCCCGGCAAGCGCCTGATCGCCAACGTGGAGGGCGCCATGAACGCCGTCCTGGTGCAGGGCGATGCCGTCGGCGCCACCCTCTATTACGGCAAGGGCGCCGGCGCCGAGCCCACCGCCAGCGCGGTGATCGCCGATCTGGTGGACGTCACCCGCCTGCATACCGCCGATCCCCAGAATCGTGTGCCCCATCTGGCGTTCCAGCCGGACCAGCTCTCGGACCTGCCGGTGTTGCCCATGGACGAGGTGGAGACCGCCTACTACCTGCGTCTGCGCGCCTACGACAAGCCCGGCGTGCTGGCCGAGATCACCCGCATCCTGGCCGATCTGTCCATCTCCATCGACGCCATGCTGCAGAAGGAGCCGGCCGAGGGCGAGGACCAGGCCGACGTGGTGATGTTGACCCACGTGGCGCGGGAGAAGGACGTCAACGCCGCCATCGCGCTTATCGAGGCCTTGCCCAGCATCGCCGGCAAGGTGACGCGCATCCGTCTGGAAGAATTGGGTAGCTGATATGCGTTATCTCAGCACCCGGGGCAACGCGCCCACCCAGTCCTTCCTGGAGATACTGTTAGGCGGACTGGCCCCCGACGGCGGCCTGTATCTGCCCGAGCGCTACCCGCATTTCTCCGGCGATGATCTGGCCGCCATGCGGACCATGGACTACCGTCAGCTGGCCTTCGTCATTTTTTCACGCCTGACGGACGACATCCCGGCGGCGGACCTGAAGGCCTTGATCGATCGCACCTATACCGCCGAGACATACAGCCACGGCCGCCCGGATTCCGATTTCACGCAAATTGCCCCGGTACGCCGATTGAAAGATGGCCTCTACCTGCTGGAACTGTCCAACGGCCCCACACTGGCCTTCAAGGACATGGCCATGCAGCTCCTGGGCAATCTGTTCGAGTACGCTCTGGACAAGGCCGGCCGGGACATCAACATCCTCGGCGCCACCTCCGGCGACACCGGCTCCGCCGCCGAATACGCCATGCGTGGCAAGCACCATGTGCGGGTGTTCATGCTCTCGCCGGTGCAGGGCATGACCCGTTTCCAGCAGGCCCAAATGTATAGCTTGCAGGACGAAAACATTCACAACATCGCCATCCGCGGGGTATTCGACGACTGCCAGGACATTGTGAAGAATGTTTCCAATGACCTTGATTTCAAATCTAAATATCGCATCGGCGCGGTCAATTCAATCAACTGGGCCCGGGTTGCCGCCCAGGTCATCTACTACTTCAAGGCCTACTTCGCGGTCACCACGGAAAACCAGCAGCAGGTGTCTTTCTCGGTGCCATCGGGCAACTTCGGCAATGTCTGCGCCGGCCACATCGCCCGCATGATGGGCCTGCCCATCCGCAAGCTGATCGTCGCCTCCAACGAGAACGACGTGCTGGACGAGTTCTTCCGCACCGGCGTCTATCGCCCGCGCAAGGCGGCGGAGACCCTGCACACCTCTAGCCCGTCCATGGATATCTCCAAGGCCTCCAACTTCGAGCGCTTCATTGCCGACCTCACCGGCCGCGACAGCGCCCGGGTGGCGGAACTGTGGCGCGCGGTGGATGCCGGCGCCAGCTTCGATCTCAAGCCCTCCGGCCTGTTCGACCAAGTCCAGCAGTTCGGCCTGGAGTCCGGCCGCAGCACCCACGCTGATCGCCTGGCGACCATACGCATGGCCTGGGAACAGTTTGGCACCATGATCGATACCCATACCGCCGATGGCCTCAAGGTGGGTCTGGAACATCGCGAGGCCAGCGTGCCCCTGGTGTGCCTGGAAACGGCCCTGCCCGCCAAGTTTGAGGACACCATCCAGGAGGCCCTGGGACGCAAGCCGGAGCGGCCCGCCGGATTGGAAAACCTGGAAGATCTGCCCCAGCGGGTAGAGGTGATGGAAGCTGACACGGAAGCGGTAAAAGCCTTGATCGCCCGCTACGCCAGCACTGCCTGAACCCGGTTGCGTGATCCAAAAAACAGGGCGCTTTTAGTGCCCTGTTTTATTTCGCACCGGGTGTTCCCCGTGCATTCGACCCTGGCAAAGCGATTCAGTGCACTTCGTCGTAGCGGTGCCGGCGCCAGATCACGGTCATGGCGATACTGATGAAGAGCCCGAAGGACACGATCACCCAGTGGATGTGCACCCCATGGCCCACCATGAAGGTGTAAGCCCCAAGCAAGACCAGGATGCCGATGTTCTCGTTGAAGTTCTGGATGGCGATGGAGTGGCCCGCGCCCATGAGCAGGTGGCCACGGTGCTGGAGCAGGGCGTTCAGCGGCACCACGAAATAGCCGGACAGGACGCCGATGACGAACATGAGGCCCATGGCCAGGCGCCAGTCGGTAACAAAGATCATGGCGATCACGGTAAGGCCCAGCAAGATGCCCGCCGGCAGCACTTTCACGGAATCCTCCAGTTTCACCCACTTGCCCGCCACCGCCGCACCGACGGCGATGCCCACCGCCACCACCGCCATCAACTGGGTGGCATGGGTGAGGTCGAACTTCAAATTAAAGGCCGCCCAGGCCAGGACCACCAAGCGCAGGGTGGCGCCGACCCCCCAGAACAGGGTGGTCACCGCCAGGGAAACTTGACCCAGGGAGTCTTTCCACAACAGCCGGAAGGAATGCCAGAAGTCGTGCAGCAGATAGAGCGGATTCTTCTTGGGCGGCTTGTGGTCGATGGGGAGCTGGGGGATGTACAGGTTGATCCAGGCTGCGCCCAGATAGAGGAACAGGATGATGAGGATGGAAAACTGGGGAATGCTGAGCCAGTCCGCCAATCCCCATTGATGTAGCGCGGCGCCGGCAATCCTGGGGCTGATGAGCAGGCCGCCGACGATGGCCCCCAGAATGATGGCGACCACCGTCGCGCCTTCCATCCAGCTGTTTGCCTTCACCAGATCGGAGGAGGGGAGATACTCGGTCAGGATGCCGTACTTGGCCGGGGAATAGGCCGCCGCGCCGATCCCGACGATGGCATAGGCGTAGAGCGGTTGCATGCCGGCCAGCATGGCGAGACAACCGACCACCTTGATGGTGTTGGAAATGAACATGACCCGGCCCTTGGGCATGGCGTCCGCGAATGGGCCGACAAAGGGGGCCAGCAGGATGTAGGCGATGACAAAGAATTCTTGCAACAGAGGCGTGTGCCAATCTGGTGCGGAGAGGGCTGTCAGGAGGGCAATGGCAGCGAAGAGGAGGGCATTGTCGGCTAACGCGGAAAAAAATTGCGCAGCGAGAATAATGTAAAAACCGCGATTCATTAGGCCGTTTAGTTGGCGGTACGTTGTGGATATTTCCTGGCGATTTATAACATGAGCCCGCGCGGGCAGCTATCCGTAAACCATTATTCCGAGCGGGTTTCGGGGGGATTGGCGGGGATCGCCGTGGAAATCGCCGGACGGCGCTAGTACGACTGTCATAGATAAGCAAATTATGATTCAATTGCATAATTAATTTTTATCAGCTTATAAGCATATGGCGGATCGCCGACTGCAAGTTTTCCATACCGTGGCCAAGCAGCTGTCCTTCACCAAGGCGGCTGAGCTGCTGTTCATGACCCAGCCCGCGGTCACTTTCCAGGTCAAGCAACTGGAAGAGCATTTCAATACCCGCCTGTTCGAGCGCTCCCACGGCAAGATTTCCCTCACGCCGGCCGGGGAGCTGGCCCTGGATTATGCCGAGCGCATCCTCAATATGACGGGGGAGATGGAGGCCCGCATCTCCGAACTTACCGGCCAGGTCAGTGGCCCGCTGCTGATCGGCGCGTCCACCACCATTGCCGAATACATGCTTCCCCGCCTGTTGGGCGAGTTCAAGAAGAAGCACCCGGAAACCCAGGCGCGCTTGACCGTGGCCAACTCCGAAACCATCGAGAACAAGGTCGCGGACCACACCCTGGATCTGGGGCTGATCGAATCGCCGTCCCATCATCCCAACCTGGTCACGGAAGTCTGTTGTGAAGACGAATTGGTGATGATCTGCGCCCCCTTCTCGGATCTGGCGAAGATGTCCTCCGTGAGTCCGCGCCAAGTGGCGGATCATCCCTACATCACGCGCGAGTCCGGTTCCGGTACGCGCGAGTGCATCGACGACTTCCTGCGCCTGAACGGGGTCAATCTGGACGAGGTCAATCTGGTCATGGAGTTGGGCAGCCGGGAGGCCATCAAGGGCGCCGTGGCCGCGGGCCTGGGCGTCGCCGTGGTGTCCAGCACCACGGTGGTCAAGGAGGTGAAGCTGGGCGAGCTGGTCTCCATCCGCCTGGAACCGCCCCTGCGGCGCCAACTCACCCTGGTTTATCCCCAGGAGAAATTCCGCAGCAAGTTGCTCCAGGCCTTCCTGGACTTCATGGAAAGCAGCCCGCTCATCAAGGAATACGCGCTGCCCAAGGCGAACTGATGACCGCTGACGAACGTCGCCTGCTGCGCGCCTTTCGGGCGCTGTCGGAAACCCGGCGGCAAGGCCTGCTGGACTATGCCGAATTCCTCCTGGCCCAAAACCAGCCGGAGCAGGCCGCCCCTTCCCCCATCCCCCTGGACATCCCCCGCCCCCCCCAGGAGAGCGTGGTCAAAGCCATCAAACGCCTGCGCGAAACCTACCCCATGCTGGATCGGGCCAAGATTTTGCATGAAACCTCCGGCCTCATGACCCAGCACCTGCTCCACGGTCGCTTGGCGCCGGACGTGATCGACGATCTCGAGGCCCTGTTCCGCCGTTACTACCAAGACCACATCAATCCCCAGTAGCGTGTTCCCGCCACCTGCAAGACAATCCCGGCTGGAATATCGAGGTAACGCCATGACCAACGCCGACCCGGCTGAATTGGACAAATTCAGCCAACTTGCCCACCGCTGGTGGGATACCAACTCCGAATTCAAGCCCTTGCACGACATCAACCCTCTGCGCCTGGACTGGATCGACCAGCATGCCGCCATCCCAGGCAAGCGTGTGCTTGACGTGGGCTGCGGCGGCGGCATCCTGGCCGAGAGCATGGCCACCCGGGGCGCCCAGGTGAGCGGCATCGACCTGTCAGAAAAGGCCCTCAAGGTGGCCAAGCTGCATCAGTTGGAATCCGGCGCCCAGGTAGACTACCGCCTGATCGCCGCCGAGGATCTGGCCGCCGAACAGCCGGCGGGCTTCGATGTGGTCACCTGCATGGAAATGCTGGAACACGTGCCCGATCCCGTCTCCATCATGGCGGCTTGCGCCCGCATGGTGAAGCCGGGGGGCTGGGTGTTTTTCTCCACCCTGAATCGCAACCCCAAGAGCTATATGTTCGCCATTCTGGGCGCCGAATACCTGCTCAATCTGCTGCCCAAAGGCACCCACGACTGGGCCAAATTCATCAAGCCCCACGAGCTGGCTTCCTACGCACGCCAAGCCGGCCTGGAACCGGTGGAACTCATGGGCATGACCTACAACCCCTTCACCAAAGTCTATCGCCTGGAACGGGATACCGACGTCAATTACCTGCTTGCCTGCCGGCGTGGTTGATACCGTCCTGTTCGACCTGGACGGCACCCTGGTCGATACCGCCCCGGATCTGGGCCATGCCCTGAACGAGATGCGCCGGCGGCGCGGCATGCCGGCCCTGGCGGATGCCTTGACCCGGCCCCAGGCCTCCCATGGCTCCCAGGGCATGCTGCGCCTGGGCTTCGGCATCGAACCCGACCACCCGGATTTTCCGACCCTACGCCAGGAATTCCTGGCCACCTATGAAGCCCATCTCACCGCCAACTCCCTTGTGTTCCCGGGCATGGCGGAGGTGCTGGCCGAGCTGGAGGGCAGGGGGCTCAAGTGGGGGGTGGTCACCAACAAGCCCGCTCGCTACACCGAACCCTTGCTCGCCCATCTGGGCCTCATGGCACGCGCCGCCTGCGTCGTCTCCGGCGACACCTGCCCCCAGTCCAAGCCCCATCCCGCTCCCATGCTGCATGCCTGCCACGTGGCCGCCAGCAACCCCGCCCACTGTCTGTACGTGGGCGATGCCGCCCGCGACGTGGAGGCCGCGACGGCGGCGGGCATTCCAACGCTGGTCGCCCTCTATGGCTATCTGGGCGAACACGATCAGCCGGAACAATGGGGGGCGGCGGGTTTCATCCGGTCGCCGGCCGGCTTGCTTGACTGGCTGGGGCTTGGCGCGTAGATTGTTTTTGTCCCCGGGATTGAACTTTCGCTCAGGGGCTATATCTTAAGTACTACCACTGGGGCCGACCTGGCTTCGACGTGGGTTGCAAAGCAGACAAGGGCATACCGAGGACCAGTTCCCTCGTAAATCCAGCTGGAATTTATTAGTCGCCAACGACGAAACCTACGCTCTAGCCGCTTGACGGCTAGACTCCACACCGGTTGGTCCATGGGCCGGGCTGGGAAACCAGCAGTGGAGTCATACACATGGACTCGCTTTGACTCGGGCCGCTTGAGTCGAAGTTAAATTAAGGTGGCTCGTTTGAACTCAGCCTGTCTGGCCGGCGGGGTTCAGATTAAAAACAAATGACCGGACTAAGTATGTAGAACTTGCTGTGGAGGACTTGCGGACGGGGGTTCGATCCCCCCCGGCTCCACCAGTTGATTGTCTGAAGTAGTCCGACGAAGGCCGGTAAACCAAGAGAAATCAAGGTTTCCGGCCTTTTTCTTGCCTGAAATCCCCGCGCCACGCGGGGTTTCTGCCATCCGTGCAGCGGGTGGGATCTCGCCGAAACGCCCGAATTTGGCCACTTTCCTGGCCATAGCCGTCTCTTTTCTCCGTTTGGCCCGCGGGTAGGCGCAGATGGTGCTCTAGCAAACTCATGAGGTGCTCATGAACTGCTCATGGGAGAAGTTCATCGCCGTGTCATGATCCGTCACGACAATGGCGCACTTTTAATTCGACTAGTGGGTACGCCATGGAACGCATCGATCGCTTCATCTGGACTTTGCAACGTCTGATTGCGGTTCTGTTCCTGAGTCTGGCTGGCAATCTGGCTTGGGCCGCGGATCTGGTGCCCTACCTGCAAACGCCGACTGCCACCTCGATCTGGGTGTCCTGGAAATCGGCGGCGGTGGGCACCCCGGTGGTCGAGTACGGCACCACGGCAGACAACCTGAACATGCAGGCCACCGGCTCCAGCCAGCAACTGGCGGCCGACTACTTCTTCCAAGGCGTACAGCTCACCGGCCTGAGCCCCGAGACCTTCTACTACTACCGCATCAAGACCGGCGCCCAGGTGTCCAATGTCTACCGATTCCGCACCCAGCCTACCCATGGTCAGACCAGCGGCAAGTTCCGCATCCTGGTGGCCGGGGATCACCAGATCCGGGACCAGAGCCGCTACCTGACCCTGATGAACGCGGCCAAGGCCAAGATCGAATCCATGTACGGCCAGCCCCTGGAAGAGGTGGTCAACCTGCTGGTGAACGACGGCGACCAGGTGGATGTGGGCACTCTGGACCACTACGAGCAGCTGCATTTCCGCCAGTCGGCGCCGGTCTCCAAGAACATCCCCATCATGACCACGGTGGGCAACCACGAGGCCTACTACGACCCGGGCATGGCCAACTGGAAGGCCCACTTCTTCATCGACGGCATCAACTACAAGGGCCACGCCCCCGGGCCGGACGAGCGCTACTACGCCAACCACGTGGGCCGGGTGTTATTCATCCACCTGGACAGCGAGGCCACCAGCGACATCCAGAAGAACTGGGCCCAGGCGGTCATGGCCAGCGCCGACGCCGACCCCGAGGTGGACTGGGTGATCAGCGTCATCCACCGGCCCTATCAAGCGGAACAATATGTGGGCGACATCTCCGGCTGGTTCCGGGATCAGGTGATGCCCATCCTGTCCGCCTCCCGCAAGCATGTGCTCAACATCGCTGGTCACCATCACCTCTACGCCCGTGGCCAGACCCGGGATTGGCCCACCTACCACATGATCTCCGGCGGCACCGCCTGGGACCAGTTCTGGGGCCAGTCCACGGAAAAGGACTTCGATGATGTGCAGAAGACCATCGCCAATTGGACCTGGCAGCTGATCGAGATCGACGTGGCCACCAAGGAGATGACCGTCCGCTCCTATTCCGAGGCCCATCCCAAGCTAGGCTTCGTCTATACCAGCCGTTTGACCGATGAATTCCACCGCAATCTGAATCAAGGCGCGCCGGAGCAGCCGCACCTGACCAATGCCATCAGCGGCCCCATCACGCTGCCGTTTACCTTCACCAGCTCGGAATTCCAGTCCGCCTTCGGCGAACAGTTGAACAGCACCCAGTTCCAGTTCTCCCGCAACCCGAGCTTTAGCGATCTGGTGCTGGACCGCATCCGCGACACCGAAAACCTCTATGGCGACACCGGTGCGCCGCTATACGAGCCGGTCGATATCCATGCCGGGCTCAACATCCTGTCCTATGAGCTGCCGCAATATGGTTTGCCCAATGGCGGTTACTACGCACGTGTTCGCCATCGCGACCGCAACGTGGAATGGTCGGCCTGGTCCGAAGGCGTGTTCTTCAGTATCGAGGGCAGCACCGAAGGCAGCCCGGTCCTCACACTGGCCAAGACGGTCTTCGTCCCCGCCGATAAGGTGCGCGTCGACTACGCCAATGGCACCGGCAATACCAAGGACTGGGTCGGTATCTTCAAGAAAGGCCAGACCCCGGGCAGCGTTGGTTCCACGAAGTTCGCCTACGTCACCGGCCCCAACGGCTATGTGGAGTTTTCCGGCCTGACCGCCGGCGCCGAGTACTACGCTGGCTTCTTCTCCAATGACGGCTACGGCGAGATCGCCGATAGGGTGAATTTCTACGTCGGCAGCCAGCCCAGCGTGGTCATCAATAAGACCGAGTTTGCGGTGGGCGAGGCGGTCAACTTCAACTGGACCAACGCCCCTGGCATGAGCACCGACTGGATTGGCGTCTACCGTGTCGGTCAGGTTCCCGGCCAGGTTGGATCGACCGCTTGGACCTATGCGCCGACGACCAACGGCAGCGTCAGCTTCCCCGACCTGGCCAAGGGTTACTACTACGCCACCTTCATGGCCAACGACGGCTACTTCGAGATCATCGATCGCATCTACTTCTCGGTGGGCGACAGGATCGGCACCCTGACCATGGTCAAGACCGCTCTGGATGCCAGCGAGGACTTCGACATCGCCTTTGCCGACGGCCCCGGCATCGCCAAGGATTACCTGGGCATCTTCAAACTGGGCGATACCCCTGGCGTGGACAAGCTGGTGACGTATTACTACTTCGATGGCAAGTCCCTGGGCAGCGTGCATGTCACCGAGGATCTGCCGGACGGTAATTACTTCGTGGCCATGTTCACAAACGACTCTTACACCGAAGTCTCGAACCGGGTGGAATTCTCTGTTGGCGAGGCGCAGCTGCCGCCGCCGCCGGCCACGCTGAGCATCAACAAGGGCCAATTCTTCGACACCGAGCCAGTCGTGCTGACCTGGGCCAACACCCCCGGTGGTGCCAAGGATTGGATCGGCATCTACAAGGCCGGACAGACTCCGGGCGGCCCGGATTCCACCCAGTGGAGCTACGTCGCCGGGAGTTCCGGCAGCAAGAGCTTCAGTGGCCTGGTGGCGGGTGACTACTTCGCCGCGTTCATGATCAACGACGGCTACACGGAAGTCACCCCCCGAGTGAGCTTCAAGGTGATCAAGCTGGGCGACATCACCGGCGACGGCAAGGTGGACCTGGCCGACCGCAACGCCCAGCGCGCAGCCATGGGCAGCTGCTTCGGTGACACGCGCTACAACGCTGCCGCCAACTTCGACGCTGACAGTTGCATCACCCAGAAGGATTACAAGCTGTGGTACGCGATCTTCAAGAAGCAGTGATGCGCACCTGACCCAACCCGATTTCTGGAGAAATGTTCATGACCCCCAAGATTTTCCCCCGCCACGCCCTTGGCGCGGCCCTGCTGGTAGCCTTGTTGTCGGTCGCCAGCTTCGTGCCGGCAGCCCACGCCGCCTGGAACACCAATCTGATCGTCAACGCCGGGGCTGAAGACGCCGTCGGTGGCGACGGCACCTTTGCATCGAATTTGCCCGGCTGGAACGTGACCGGCGAGTTGACCGCGATCGACTATTCGCTCGGCTGCCCCGGTGGCTATCCTTGCCTGACCGATCCGGGCCCCTCCGATCCCGGCCTGAATCATTTCGGTAGCGGCTACGCGGCTTCCTCCAGGGGCACCCAGACCATCGACCTGAGTTTCGCCCAGGGCGGCATCAACGGCGCCGGGGCTTACTATTCCTTGTCAGGTTGGCTGGGCGGTTATGCCAGCCAGACAGACAATGCCATTCTGTCCGTCAGTTTCCTGAATGCCTCCAATCAGGTCATCGGCGGTAGTGGCGTCGGGCCGGTATCGGCCGCCGAGCGGGGCAACGCGACCGCCATGCTTTACCGTGAGGCAACTGGCTGGATGCCGGCAGGCACGACGTCCGCCCAGGTGGAATTGCTCATGACCCGTACCGGCGGCACCTCCAACGATGGCTACGCGGACAACCTGGCCCTGAGCCTGGCTCCCGCCAACGTGGTGATGACCGCTCCCGGCCAGGCGGCTGTCGGCGCCAGCTTTGACGTGACCGTCGCCGTGATGTCGCCCTTCGCCAGCGGCTACAGCGGTGACGAGTTGCTCGCCTTCGGATTCGACCTCGGCTTCGACCCCGCCTTGGTGAGCCTTACCGGCGTCAGCGTCGCCGGCCCCTGGGACGATGACAGCGGATATTTCAGCGACGTGGCGGTGGCCGGGTCGGTGTTCGAGAGCATCGCCGACGCGGATCAGGGCACGGTCGATCTGGCGACCCTGACCTTCAAGGTGCTGGCCGAGGGCGATGTCCTCATCGACGTCCATTCGGATGCCGCCGGCAATCTCAACGAGGGCCTTACCTACGGGCTAGGTGACAACGTCGACCTTTACGGCCGCGCCAGCGTGGTTCTCAGCCCGGTACCGGAGCCCGGTGAATGGCTGATGATGTCCGCCGGGTTGCTGCTTCTTGCACTGCGTCGTCGCCGGAACTGAAACCGCGGTTCAACATGCTTCATCCCAGCCGCCCGCTCCGCGGGCGGCTTTATTTATTTCTCGGGTGTTCCGCCTTCGCATGATCGACCTCTTCCGCCGCCTTCTGCTTCTGCTGGTATGCCTGCCGACCCTGGCTTTCGCCCACATCAGCGGCTTTACGGATACCTCCATCCAGATTTCGGCCACCGGCATCCGCATCCTCTATACCCTGCCTAGCGACAGCCTGCTGGAACTGGTAAAGCCGCCTGTGGACGATCCCCGCTCCGCCTCGCCGGAACACTACCTCGACGCGGTGCGGAGCGGCTGGTCGGTCATGTCTGGAGGGGAACGCTGTCTGCTTACCCAGGCACAGGCCCGTTCGCTGGAAAACTTGCCGTCTTATCAATATCAATTCACTTATGTCTGCCCTCATGGGATGGATGAGCTGATCCTCCGCTATGGCTTGTTCTTCAAGAAATGGCCCGACCACGAGAATTTCGTCCGGGTGTTCATGGCCGACCAGCGCCAGCGCATGCGCTTTACCGCGGAACACCAGGAGTTCGCGATACCTGTCGCCTCTCTGCTGGGCCAGTGGAACAAAGCCCTGGCCATGGGCTTCTTCGAGGCCGATCCCAACCGAGGCCTGAAGGATGCCCTGGAGGGGCGCGAGGGCAGCATACCCCGGGTCGTCGAGCCCACGCCCAGTCTGGGCAGCCTGGATCTGGCCCAGATCGATCCGGGTTTCATACGGCTGGGGCTTGGCCACATCTTCATGGGCCTCGACCACGTGCTGTTCGTCGTCGGTCTGGTTCTGGTCACTTCCTCCTGGCGCCGCCTGCTGGCTCTGATCACGGCTTTCACCGTGGCACATTCGGTCACGCTTGGCCTATCCACCCTGGGGCTCATCGACTTCGACCCCGTCATCGCCGAGCCGCTGATCGCCCTGACCATTCTGTATATCGGCCTGGAGAATCTCTGGACGCTCTATCGAGCCAAGGCCGAGGCCAGCGTCGGTGTCACCGGGGCGATGCTGCGCCGCGCCGGCCTGGTGTTCGTGTTCGGTTTGATCCACGGCGTCGGTTTCAGTTACGTCCTGCGCGAGATGGGGTTGCGCGAGGATTTGCTGGGTTCCTTGCTGTATTTCAACCTGGGCGTGGAACTGGGGCAATTGGCCATCATCGCCCTGGTTCTACCCATTGTGCTGCTCTGGCGCCGTCTGGCCTGGGGTGTCAGGCTGACCGCCGGGGCATCTTTGCTGGTGGCCTGCGCCGGGGCGCTCATGTTCATCAGCCGGATTTGAACTTGGCATATCGGCTCGGAGGAATTAACGATGTTCACGCAAAACATGTTCAACCTGTTCAGTACCTGGGTTCTGGTTTGGGCGGCACTGGCCGGCCCGGGGCAGGCTCTTGGGGATGCCCTCAAGCCGGGAACCCGCTATGTGCTCCAGGGCGACACGATTTACGATCGCAAGACTGACCTCACCTGGCAGCGCTGCACCTACGGCCAGCATTGGCGGGAGGTCGGGGAATGCCAGGGCGAGCCCCGGCGCCTGACTTTCGATGACGCCAACAAGTTGAAGCTCGGCGGCTGGCGCCTACCCACCCTTGACGAGCTCAATTCCATCGTCGTGCGTGGCCGCAAACCGAGTATCGATGCAACCCTGTTCCCGAATACGCCACCTCTGTATTACTGGGCCACTGACAACCGGGACAACTCGTTCGCCTGGTATGTGTTTTTCGAGAACGGCGTCGCCAACCACTACTTCCCGCCCCGCACCAACAAGGATTTGGCGCGGCTGGTGCGCAGCGGAAAATGGCCCCCAGGCAAGCCCTGAGCGCCGCTTCGCTCTGGCGCCACCTCGTCGTGGCCGGGGCCGAGTTGGTCTGCTTCGTGGCCAGCGCCGGCTCCAGCGAGCTTCTGGTCGGGGCCGGACGGTTCATCGCCGATCACGATCAGGTTCATGACCGCCAAACGGGTCTCACCTGGCAACGTTGCAGTCTCGGCCAGCGCTGGGACGCTGAACTGGGCTGCGTCGGCGTGGCGCGGAAGATCGAGTTTGCCGAGGCCCGGCAACTGGAGTCGGCTGACTGGCGCTTGCCCACGCTGGCCGATCTGCGCACGCTCTACCGTCTCGACCTTCAGGATCTTGCCGATCCCGCCGCATTCCCCGACGCCCCCACCACTTGGTATTGGGCACTGAGTCCCGGGGCGACCCAGGCGGTTTGGGGCGTGGCCTGCGATGGGGAGCGCCGGGACACCTGCTCCCGCGGCGGCGGCCGCGCCGTTCGCCTGGTTCGCCGTCGGCTAGATCCGGCGGGGAATATGAAATGACTGGAATGAACTGACCTTGATGCGCATGCCCCCGTATGGGGGGCGAGGACAAGCCCCTGCGGGTGGACTTGCACTGGTTGACGCCCGAAGAGAGACCCTCTACGACGATCTGCGCGACAACCGCATCCGCGCGGGGCCCAGCCGGTTTCGGATGGTCGCCGGGCGGGTTAACATACCCACAAAATGTAGAGGGTGACCGGTAGATAGAAAAACACCGGCAAAGAATGAAATCTCACTTGGAAACGGGATGGTGCCCCAGTAACCCCTTCCAGTGCAGTCTGGGAGGATAGCCACTGTGAATAATTACCGACGGAGACTGCTAGCCGCCGGGCTCGGCTTGCCGTTCGCCGGCTTGGCCGCCTGCACCCGCCCCGCGCCGTTATTACGCGTGGCAGGCATTGTCTGGGTGGGCTACGAACCTCTGTTCCTGGCGCGAGAGCTTGGCTATTACGAGGCCCAGTCTCTGCGGCTGGTGGAGATGCCCTCCAACACCGCCGGTCTCATGGCCCTGGCCACAGGCGACGTGGAGGCCGCCACACTTACCCTGGATGAATTTCTCATTGCCCGCGAAGGCGGCTTGGACGTGCGTGCCATTCTGGTGTTCGACGATTCCGCCGGGGCCGATGTGGTCATGGGGCGTCCCGAGATCCATGAGCTCGCCGACTTGCGCGGCAGGCGCATCGGTGTGGAGAACACCGCCGCCGGCGCCCTGATGCTGGCCAAACTTCTGGAAGCCGCCGCGCTTTCCCCCGCGGACATCATCAAGGTGCCCCTTACCGGCGGACGTCATATGGAAGCCTATCGGACGCATCGGGTGGATGCTTTGGTGAGCTTCGAGCCCTATGCCACGCAGCTTGCCTCCATGGGGGCTCGACGCCTCCTGGACAGCAGCCTTTTTCCGGGCTTGATTGTGGATGTATTGGTGGCGCGGGCCGCCGCGCTGGATGCGCAGCCGGAGCAGTTCCAGCTGCTTACAGACGGGTATTTTCGTGCCTTGGATCACCTGCGGCAGGCGCCGCAAGATGCCGCTGCCCGCATGGCGCCGCGCATGGGCATCACCCCGGATGAAGTGCTTGTGGCTCTGAAGGGCGTGCGCATGCAGGACCGTGCCGCCAATCGGGCCTGGCTCGATGGCCCGGAAGCGCGGCTATTCCAGGCGACTCGCGCCGTGGCGCGCATCATGCTGCAGTCGGATTTGTTGCAGGCGATGCCCGATCTTGAGCATCTGGCGGATCCTCGTTATTTGCCGTCCACTGAGAGCCGGGGCGCGGCATGATGGCATGGCGCTTCCCTCTCAAGTGGGCGCTGCCTCTGGGGCTGGCGCTGGTGTTGTTGGTGGTGAGCGGTATTTCACTTCTCAATACGCTGGAAAAACGCCAACAGTTGCTCACGGAACAGGCGCGCAGCGAACTGCTCGGTGATGCGGCCCATATGGCGCGTATGGCGGAACAGGGGTGGCAGACCAGCCGCAGCTTGGTGGAGGCCGATCTTGCCCAGGTGGCCTCGGACCCTCGGGTAACCGCGGTATTGGTGCTGGACGACACCGGGCATGTGATCGCTGCCCACCGCTATGCCTGGCGTGAACGGCAGGTGAGTGCCGTCATGCCGGCATTTGATGAAACATGGCGGCTCAAGGTCGTGGCAGGCCGTCTGCCTGAGTTTCGCGCATCCGCCGATGGATTGCGCATGGACGCCCTGCATCCCTTCGTGTTGCCCGCCGCCGCCTCGGAAGTGCGCAGCTCCCGCAAGGGCATGGTCTATATCGCTCTTGATCTGGCCAATGCCCGGCAGGAGGCGCGCTACTACGTTTTGTGGGCGCGCGCGCCAGAGTTGTTGGCCACGATATTGGTGCTCATCTTTGTGGCCTGGCTGCTGCACCGCTGGGTAGCGCAGCCCCTTGGCCGCCTCGGCCAAGCTGCCGACGCCCTGCGTCAGGGGCGGCTGGACGCCCGGGTGGCGGCGGAAGGTCCGGCTGAAATTGCCGCCCTCGCCCTCAGCTTCAACGCCATGGCCGGGGCCATGCAGCAGGCCCAGGCGGCGCTCGCGGCAAGCGAAGAACAGCTGGCGATCACCCTGCATTCCATCGGCGATGCCTTGATCGCCACAGATGGAAAAGGGCGGGTCACGCTGATGAACCCGGTGGCCGAAGAATTTACCGCCTGGACCTTGGCGGAGGCCCGGGGACGGCCTATCGCCGACGTGTTCGTGATCGAGAGCGCTCTTACCGGCGCGCCCGCGGAGATACCCGTGGACCGTGTCTTGCGCGAGGGCGTGGTGGTGGGTCTGGCCAACCATACGGTCCTGGTGGCGAGAGACGGTATTCGCCGGGATATCGCCGACAGCGCGGCGCCCATCCGGGATGAGCAGGGCGTCGTGCAGGGCGTCGTGCTGGTATTCCACGATGTGACCGAGCAGTACAAGCTGCGCAAGGCCCTGGCCGACAGTGAACTGCACTTCCGCACCCTGGCCAATGCGGGACAGGCCCTGATCTGGACCGACGGTCCCGACAAGAAATGCGATTACCTCAATGAACCCTGGTTGCGCTTTACCGGCCGTACCTTGGAACAGGAGATCGGCGAAGGTTGGATGGAGGGGGTGCATCCCGAAGACCTGGCCCACGGCCTGAGGGTCTACAACGCCGCCTTCGATAAGCGCGAATCTTTCAACATGGAATATCGCCTGCGCCATGTCAGCGGGGAGTTCCGCTGGATCGTGGAGCAGGGCGGTCCCCGTTACGACAGCGAAGGGCGGTTCCTCGGTTATGTCGGCCATGGCATGGACATCACGGAAGGCAAGCGCGCCGAGGCGGAAATCCAGCACCTGGCCTACCACGACCCCTTGACGGAACTACCTAACCGCGCCCTGTTCCTGGACCGCCTCTCTCAAGCCCTGGCCGCGGCACGGCGCGCCAAGCGCTACGGTGCCCTGCTGTTCGTGGACCTCGACCAATTCAAGCGTATCAACGACGTCTACGGCCACGCCCTGGGAGACGCGGTGCTGAAGGAAGTGGCGACGCGTCTGCGCTTCTATCTACGCCAGGGGGATACGGTGGCGCGGCTAGGAGGAGATGAGTTCGTGATCCTGGTGCCGGAACTGTCGGCCGAGGCCGAAGCCGCCGCGACCCTGGCGCTTTCAGTGGCGGAAAAGATCCGTACCGCCCTGGAAAACCCCATCCATA
This sequence comes from Thiobacillaceae bacterium, assembly GCA_041752155.1. GTDB lineage: Bacteria > Pseudomonadota > Gammaproteobacteria > Burkholderiales > Thiobacillaceae > PFJX01. The sequence goes on from JBGSHR010000238.1 coordinate 37,565, forward strand.
TCGACGGTCAGGACTACCGGGCCACGGCAAGCGTCGGCATCACCCTGTTTCCGAAAGATACGGAAAGCGTGGACGACCTCATGCGCGAGGCGGACATCGCCATGTACCGCGCCAAGGAAAGCGGACGCAATGCCCTGGCCTACTTCGAGCCGGGTATGCAGGAGGCGGTGACTCAGCGCTACGCCCTGGAGCAGGAATTGCGGGAGGCTGTGCTCCAGGAGGCGTTCGAGCTTTTCCTGCAATCCCAGGTGGACGTCACCGGGCGCATCATCGGCGCCGAAGCCCTGGTGCGCTGGCGCCACCCCGAGCGTGGCTTGATCTTGCCGGCCACCTTCATCCCGGTGGCGGAAGAGTCCGGGCTCATCGTCGCCCTCGGCGATTGGGTGCTGCGTGAATCCTGTGGCCTGATCGCCCGCCTCGATGCGGCGGGACACAGCCTGCGCATCGCCGTCAATGTGAGCCCGCGCCAGTTTCGTCAGCCCAATTTCGTCGCCCGGGTGAAGGAAATTCTCAGCGCCACCAGTGCCGATCCCACCCGCCTCACCCTGGAGATCACCGAGAACCTGCTGGTTGAGCACGCCTCCGAAGGCGTGGCGCGCATGACCGAGCTGGCGGCCTTGGGTATCCGCTTCGCCATCGATGATTTCGGTACCGGTTATTCCTCTCTGGCCTATCTGAAGCGCCTGCCGCTGTTCGAGCTCAAGATCGACAAGAGTTTCGTCCAGGACGTGCCTGGCGACCCCAACGATGCGGCCCTGGTTGAAACCATCCTTTCCATGGCGCGTCACCTGCATTTCGAAGTGGTGGCCGAGGGTGTGGAAACCCTGGCCCAACTGGATTTCCTGAAACAACACGGTTGTGAACGTTTCCAGGGTTATCACTTCCATCGTCCCCAACCTATGCAGATGTGGCTGGATCAACTGAGCTGACCCAACGCGGCCCTGGCGGCAATTTCCCGCCGGCAGATTTTGCCGCCCATGGCCGGTCTTGCCGCGAGGCGTCACGGTGCCTCGGTCATGAATCCTGTGGGGCTATTGCAATCAATGGGTTGGATCTGATTTATTAACTGGCATGGCAGTTGCTAGTAGGGTTCAAGCGTTTCGCCGTCCCAGGCGAACGCATCGGAGCCCCAGCATGCTGAGCAAGATCGATAACGAACTCGCCTTTGTCCAATCCGCCCTGGATCTGCGGGCGCGTCGCCAGGAGATTCTGGCGGCCAACATCGCCAACGCGGATACCCCCAATTACAAGGCGCGGGATCTGGACTTCGCCGCCGCCCTCAAAGGCGCCATGGGAAGCGCCAACGGCCCCCTGAAGCTAAGCCAAACCTCCTCGCGCCATCTCTCGTCGATGGACCTTGCGGGCGGCATGGCAGCGACCCTGAAATACCGTTCCGTGGTGCAGCCGAGCATCGACGGCAACACGGTGGACCCGGACGTGGAGCGTGCCCATTTCGCCGACAACGCCCTGCATTACCAGTTTCTGCTGGATCGGGCCGGCGGCGCATTCAAGACCATGTCCATGGCCTTGGCCCCGAACCAGTAAGGAGCGTTGAATGTCCCTGACCAACGTGTTCCAGATCGCCGCCTCGGCCTTGAGCGCCCAGTCCATGCGCCTCAACGCCGTGGCCTCCAACCTGGCCAATGCCGATTCCGCCCATGCTTCCACTGGCGAGGGCTACAAGGCCAAGCAGGTGGTGTTCCAGGCCGTGGCGGTAAACAAGAGCGCGCCCTGGGCGCCCGGCGTGCGCATGAAGGAGGTGGTGGAAGACACCTCCCCCGCCAGGCTGGTGTACGACCCCAAGCATCCCCTGGCGAATGGCCAGGGCTATGTTGCCTACCCCAACGTGGACCCGGTGGAGGAGATGGTCAACATGATCTCCGCCTCCCGCTCCTATCAGACCAACGTGGAAGTGATGAGCACGGCCAAAAGCCTGCTCCAGCGCACCCTGGCCATTGCCCAAAGTTAACAAGGAGGACTGAACCATGTCCGTAGCCGCCGTAGCGAGTGATAGCACCCAGACCGCAGGTCTGACCGGAAAGACGGCCACCGCCGCTCAGGAGATGAGTGATCGTTTCCTCAAGCTCCTGGTGACCCAGCTCAAGAATCAGGACCCCATGAACCCCATGGACAACGCCGAGCTCACCAGCCAACTGGCGCAGATGTCCACGGTGGAGGGGGTCAACAAGCTCAACGAGAGCCTGTCCAGCTTCGTCAAGTCCAGCCAGGCGCTACAGGGCGGTTCCCTGGTGGGGCATACGGTGTTGACGGAAGGCGATGTGTTGGAGCTGACCAGTGCCGGGGCGGCGGGGGGCATGGAGCTGGCGTCCGCGGCGGATAGCGTCAAAGTCGATGTGGTGGATAGCGACGGCAACGTGGTCAAGACCCTTGATCTGGGCAAGCAGGATGCGGGCTTGGTGCGCTTCGCCTGGGATGGCAAGGACAAGGATGGCGTCCGGCTTACGGATGGGGAATACGCCTTCAAGGTGCAAGCCACCGCCGCCGGCAAGGATGTGGAGGCTACCCCCTATGGCCTGGGCAGCGTGCTGAGCGTGACCCTCAACGATAGCGGTATGACCGCGGAAGTGGCGGGCCTGGGCATGCGCGGCCTCGATCAGATCAAGCAGATTTTCTAAGGAGTCGAAGAGATGAGTTTCCAGCAAGGTTTGAGCGGTCTTAACGGCGCCTCGGTTAATCTGGATGTGATCGGCAACAACATCGCCAATGCCTCCACGGTGGGTTACAAAAGCAGTACCGCCCAGTTTGCCGATGTCTACGCCACTTCCCTCTCGGGAGGGGGGGGCTTGCAGGTGGGTATCGGCTCCAAAGTGGCGGATGTGGCGCAAAAGTTCACCCAGGGCAATATCAGCGTCACCAACTCGCCGCTGGACCTCGCCATCAGCGGCGAAGGCTTTTTTCAGGTGGAACAGGCCGGTGCGCTCTCGTATACGCGCAATGGCCAGTTCAACATGGACAAAGACGGCTACATCGTCAACAACACGGGGCAAAGACTGACGGGCTGGGGCCTGGATGCCTCTGGCAATATCGTTGGTGGCGCTCCCGTTTCCATCCAGCTTTCACTGGCCCCGTCTCCACCCAATGCGACTACGGCGGCCACCCTGACCGCGAACCTGGATGCCGGCAGCACGCTGATCCCCGGCGCCACCGCGATCAATCCATCCAACGCCACGACTTTCAACCATACCACTTCGGTAACGGTCTACGACAATGGGGGCAATGCCCAGGGTCTGGTGCTCTATTTCCAGCACAACTCGGTGACCACCGGCGCCACTCCCACCTCAAGCTGGACCGTGGCCGGCTATGTGAACGGCACCCAAGTGGATATGAACGGGGCCGCCGCCGGCATGAACATGAGCATGGTGTTCGATGGCACGGGCTCGCTGGATGCCGCCGCCGGCATCAACGGCGCCGCGCCCGCCGCGGTCACGGTGGCGATTCCCGCCAGCGTTCTGGGGACTGGCGCCAATGCCTTGAACCCGACATTGGACATGACCGCCTTCAGCCAATACGGCAGCACCTTCAGTGTTTCCTATCTGGCCCAGGACGGCTATTCCTCCGGCCGTCTCGCCGGCCTGTCGGTTTCCAAGGACGGATTGATCCAGGGCCGATACACCAATGGCCAGAGCACGAACCTGGGACAAGTCGTCACCCACAGCTTCCTCAATCCGGGCGGTTTGCAATCCATCGGCAACAACCAGTGGGTGCAGACCGCGGACTCCGGCCCCTCGATTCCCGGCGCGCCGGGCACGGGGGTGCTGGGTAACCTGCAGTCCGGGGCGGTGGAAGATTCCAACGTGGACCTCACCGCCGAGTTGGTGAACCTGATCGTGGCCCAGCGCATGTACCAGGCCAACGCCCAGACCATCTCGGCCCAGAGCCAGGTTCTGCAAACCCTGGTCACCCTCCGCTAATGGGCGAAAGGTAAACGGAGAGCCCCATGGATCGCATGATCTACATCGCCATGACCGGAGCGCGGGAAGTGACGCGCCAGCAGGCGGCGGTGGCCCACAACCTGGCCAACGTCAGCACCCAGGGCTTCAAGCAGGAGTTGAACGTGTTCCGCGCCCTGCCGGTGGTGGGGGAGGGCGCCAAGACCCGGGCCTTCGTCATCGAGACCACGCCGCGCACCGACTTCACTCAGGGCGCCATCCAGCAGACCGGCCGTCCCCTGGACGTGGCCTTGCGCGGGCCGGGCTGGATCGCCGTGCAGGATGGCAACGGCCAGGAGGCCTATACCCGCATGGGTAGCCTGCAAACCAGCCAGAACGGTGTGCTGCAAACCACCAGTGGTCTCAATGTCCAGGGCGATGGCGGTCCCTTGGCGGTGCCGCCGGACCAGGATGTCCTCATCGGCAAGGACGGCACCGTCTCCACCGTGCCCATCGGCCAGGGCCTCAATGCGGTGGCCATCGCCGGCCGCATCAAGCTGGTCAATCCGCCGGAAGCCGACCTGATGCGCGGAGAGGACGGGCTGTTCCGCCTCAAGAGCGGCCAGCCGGCGCCGGCCGAAGCCAACGTGACGCTGGTGGCCGGGGCCTTGGAAACCAGCAACGTCAATCCCGCCGAGGCCATGGTGAACATGGTGAGCCTGGCACGCCAGTTCGAGATGCAGACGCGCATCTTGCGCACCGCCGAAGACAACGCCAAAAGCGCCGACAAAGTGCTGTCCCTGTCCTCTTGATGAGACCTGAATAATGCTTAGATCACTGCACATCGCCCGTACCGGCCTGGAAGCCCAGCAAACCCAGCTGGACGTGATCTCCAACAACCTGGCCAACGCCTCGACCACCGGCTTCAAGCGTGCCCGGGCGGTGTTTGAAGACCTGCTGTACCAGATCATCCGCCAACCCGGCGCCCAGTCGTCCCAGCAGACTCAGTTGCCCTCGGGCTTCCAATTGGGCGTGGGCGTGCAAACGGTGGCGACCGAGCGCATCTTTACCCAGGGCAGCCTGCAGCAGACCGGCAATGCCCTGGACGTGGCGATCCAGGGACGCGGGTTTTTACAGATCCAGTTGCCGGACGGTTCCCTGGCCTATACCCGCGATGGCTCCTTCCAGGTGGACAACCAGGGCACCCTGGTCACCGCCAGCGGTTATTCCGTGCAACCCACCATGCAGATACCCGCCGACTCCTTGGCGGTGACCATCGCCCGGGACGGGGTGGTGTCCGTGACCCAGCCGGGCAGTCCCAATACCGTGACCCAGCTGGGCCAGATCCAGTTGGCCGGTTTCATCAATCCGGCCGGCCTGCAGAGCCAGGGCGAGAACCTGTTCGTCGAGACCGCCGCTTCCGGCTCGCCCCAGGTCAACAACCCCGGCACCAACGGGCTGGGCACCCTCAACCAGACCTTTGTCGAGACCTCCAACGTGAACGTGGCCGAGGAGCTGGTGAACATGATCATCGCCCAGCGTGCCTACGAATTGAATTCCCGCGCCATCACCACTTCCGACCAGATGCTGCAGCGTCTGACTCAGCTCTGATGAGGGAAGAAAGGCAAGGGGTCAGGAGAGCAATCATGCGCACATGCTTCGCCGCTTTCGCCCTGCTTACGCTTTTGGCCGGCTGTGCCATGGCGCCCGCCACCGCCATCCAGCAGCCCCTGAACATCCACCCGCCGGTGTCCAATCTGGAGCAGGTCAATACCGGCGCCATCTTCCAGGCCGGAGCGAATCGCCCCAAACCCGGCCTGGCCCTGTTCGAGGACCACAGGGCTCGCTATGTGGGCGATACCCTCACGGTGAATCTGGTGGAGAAGACCGAGGCCAAGCGCAAGTCGGAAACCACCGACGAGCGCAAGGCCAATGCCAACGTCAACATACCCGGGCCGGTCATTCTCGGGCAGGCGCGCGGTATCGGTGCCACCGCCTGGAATCCTTCCGCCGCCGCCAAGCAGGAATTCAAGGACAACGAAACCAATTCCAATAGCGTGACCGGTTCCATCACGGTCACCGTGGTGGACGTGTTGCCCAATGGCAATCTGCTGGTGGGGGGCGAAAAGCAGGTGGCCATCAACAACGACACGGAATACATCCGCCTGGCGGGCGTGGTGGATCCCAACCAGATCAGCTCGAGAAACAGCATCAATTCCACCCAGCTGGCCAATGTGCAGTTCGAGTCCAAGAACAGCCAGAGCCTGGACAAGGCCCAGGTCGTGAGCATGTTGGCGCGCTTTTTTCTGACGGTCTTGCCGTTCTGAGGATGCCATCATGAAACGCCTGCTCATCGCTCTGCTGTTCGCCTGCCTGTCCCTACCGGCCCTGGCTGAGCGCATCAAGGACATCGCCAATATCGACGGCATCCGCAGCAACCAGGTCGTCGGCTACGGCGTGGTGGTGGGCCTGGACAATACCGGCGACAGCTCGATCCTGACCTCCCAGGGCCTGACCAACCTCATGGGCAACCTGGGCCTCGCCCCGGGCCAGAACCTGGCCAACAAGAATGCCGCCTCGGTCATGGTCACCGCCACGCTGCCGCCGTTCGTCAAACCCGGCCAGACCATAGACGTGACCATTTCCGCGCTGGGTGGCTCCAAGAGCCTGCGCGGCGGCACCTTGCTCATGACGCCTCTCAAGGGCGCCGACGGCCAGATCTATGCCATGGCCCAGGGCAACCTCCTGGTGGGTGGGGTCGGCGCCTCCGCCGGCGGTTCCTCGACCCAGATCAACCACCTGTCCGCCGGGCGCATTCCCTCCGGGGCGACGGTGGAACGGGCCGTTCCCACCCGCGTCGGGCAGGGCGACTTCATCATGCTGGAACTGAAAGAAGCCGATTTCACCACCGCCACCCGTACCAGCGCCGCCATCGAACGCAATTTCGGCCGTGGCGTGGCCATTCCCCTGGATGGCCGCGTGATCCAGGTGCGGGCGCCGACGGACCCGGGCCAGCGCGTGATGTTCCTGTCCCAGCTGGAAAACCTGAACCTCAATCCCGGCTCGCCCACCCCCAAGGTCATCATCAATGCCCGCACCGGTTCCATCGTCATGAACCAGTTGGTGGAGGTGGAGAAATGCGCCATCGCCCACGGCAATCTCTCCGTCACCATCACCGCCGAGTCCCAGGTGTCCCAGCCCAACCCCTTGTCCGACGGCCAGACCGTGGTGACCCAGAAGGCGGACGTGCAGATCAAGAGCGAGGACGGCGAGTTGGTGGTGGTGCCGTCCTCCGCCTCCCTCAATGAAGTGGTGAAGGCCCTCAATGCCGTGGGCGCCACGCCCCAGGATCTGCTCTCCATCCTTCAGGCCATGAAGGCGGCCGGCGCGCTCAAGGCCGAGCTGGAGGTGATCTGACATGCTGGCCATGCATGACACCCTGGCCGTCGATGTGGCGGATGCCCAGGCCCTCAAGGCCAAGGCCGCCAGCGGCGACAAGGAAGCCTTGCGTGGCGCGGCCCGGCAGTTCGAGTCCCTGATGGTGGCGCAGATGCTCAAGACCATGCGCGAGACCCGCTTCAACGACGAGGACGATCCCATGACGGGGGGCGACGGCCTCAAGCTCTACCAGGAACTGCTGGACCAGCAGTGGGCCGCCCGCATGTCCAGCGGCAAGGGCCTGGGCTTCGCCGAGATGATGGTGAAGGCCATGGAACGGAGTGCCGGCGTGCAGCCATCCGGGGCATCCGCTGCAACGCCCGGTACAGCCGGCGTGATGCTGCCGCGGGCGGCCCCTCCCGCAGCGCCGGT